>NZ_JAUBRB010000019.1:76249-106856 GCF_036701585.1 Microcoleus sp. POL10_C6
AGTCCCCATCTTTGAGACGTAGCAGCAAGGCACTGGTGACGGCTTCTGAAGCATTTCCCAACTTACTCAATGCTTTTGCTGCAAAGCAACGTACCGAGTGATTTCCATGTTCGAGATGTAGCAGCAAGGCACTGATGACGGCTTCTGAAGCATTTCCCAACTTACTCAATGCTTCTGCTGCAAAGTAACGTACAAAGTTATCCTCATCTTTGTGACGTAGCAGCAAGGCACTGATGACGACTTCTGAAGCATTTCCCAAGTTACCCAAAACTGTTGCTGCCTCACTACGCACTGAGTTATCACCATCTTCAAGACTTAGTAGTAGGATACTGATAACGGTTTCTGAAGCATTTCCAAACTTACCCAAGGCATATGCTGCAAAATAACGCACCTTATAGTCCCCATCTTCGAGACGTAGCAGCAAGGCACTGATGACAGCTTCTGAAGCATTTCCCAACTTACCCAAAACTTCTGCTGCCAAGGCACGCACCGAGTTATCAACATCTTCGAGACGTAGTAGCAGAAAAGTGATGACGGATTCGGAAGTATTTCCCAAATGACTCAAGGCATATACTGCCGAGACACGCACCAAGCTATTCCTATCTTCGAGACGTAGCAGCAAGGCACCGATGACTGCTGCTGAATCATTTCCCAACTCGCCCAAGGCTTTTACTGCAAAGTAACGCACCATATAATGCTCATCTTCGAGACGTAGCAACAGGGAACTGATGGCGGCTTCTTTTTCCCCTAATCCTGCTTGATATCTCCACAACCGCTCTTGATCAACGCCCTTTGCTTTCAAAAGTTGCAAAGTTTGCGCCTCAAACTCAGTCTCACTCATACTGCAAAGGATTTGAAAAACCTGAGAGCGAACTCTGCGACCAACCTGTTGCTCATCCCTTACCTCCAACTCAACCAACTTCTCCAAAATCTCCAGAGTTAGACTGGAATCTACCACCTTTAACTCTTTAATATTTTCAGCAAGACAACTGCCAGCAAAAAACAAATCGCGGTGCAACCATTGCTCATGCTCGCTATTGGCAGCCAAAATTGCCCGCATCGCTTTCGCCGCTTTCTTCGGTTTTTGTTGAGCAATTAACAACAGCAACACTTCTCGCCAGTGGGGGTCATGCAAATGCTCTCGAATATGCTTGAGAACAATATCAAAATCATCCTCATCATCTGCCTGATAGCCGATTTCCTGAGCGCACAAATATTCTTGAAAAGTCTTGTGTACAAAAGCGTACAAATCTTGTCCTTGTTCGTTGAGCAATCCCGTCCGCTGTTGAATAAAATCAACAAATCGTTTAGCTTCCTCTTTTGCCTGGAACCGTTCAACCTGTTTTTTGGTTTTAATATTCTGAGTTAACTGCTCTAACAATTCATCCTTAGCAATCAGAGTCCCGCCTTCACGACTATCCGTACTACCCTGAGTGTGAATCCAATAGGCGAGAATTTCCATCAGCCGCCGTAAATCCTCTGCATCTAAACATTTGAATACTGACTGCTCAGTCATGTTTTTGTTAGCATCCCAACACTTTAACAGTGTCTCCACAGCTTTTTCATAAAGCTTGTGGCGTGCCCTCGGCAGTACAGCTTGATAGCGGTGAATCAAAGCAATGATTGTCAGCAATAGCGGATTTCTCGCCAACAATTTAATTCGGTCATTTTCATCCAGAGCTTTTTTAATGCTATCTTTGCGACGTTGAGCTTCCGCCGCATCTCGAACGCGGCTGTCGTACCAGCGATTAATAAACTCATCAACCTTAGGATCGTCAAATAGTTGTAACTGATAGTGTTCAAACTCCGAAGTATTAAAAAAATCGCGTTTGTAACCAGCAGGGCGAGAAGTAATAATTGCCAAGTTTTGATGATACTGCCCCAAAAAACTCTCAATGTGCTGCACCACCGCATAGCGCTTGGATTCTTCAACAACCTCATCCAATCCATCCAACAAAATCATCGCCCTACCGTCGGCCAGCCAATACTCAAAAAAGCCTTCTGGCAGCGGTTTCACGGACATAGTTTTCTCGGCAAACTGGCGGGCATAGTCGAGGAGATTGATATCTGAAATCATAGCAAAATCCCGAATTTTAATCAAAATCGGCAAGCAATCTATCCCAGAAGGCAAGCCGATTTTTTCGGGATAACCCTGAGCCAACATCACCGCAAAAAAGCTCAGTAAAGTTGTTTTGCCTGAACCCGGGGCGCCCAGCAGCACAAATTTATTTGATTGATTTTGATTCAATAATTGTGATGCTAAAAACTTTCTACCAGAGCGAGTTTCTCTCTGAATCTGTGGCAGGTTTTTGCATTCTACCAATTCTTCTTGGATAAAGCGATAAATATCTACCTTTTCTTCTTCCAAAACATCGGGCATAACAAAAATGTGAGCCAACTTTTCCGATTTTTCGATTTCCTGACCTTCGACTGCAATGCCAGCAAACTTAACATCATCAAACCTGTTAGCCAGTTGCTTCAAATAGTCTGCTTTGGCAACTTTAAACCTTAAATAACTACTTGTTTTCTGGAAATAGGTTTCAGCAAAAACCTCCAACCAATCATGCAGTTTTTCGGGAGCGAATCTACCTTGAATTTTCTTGTGTTCTGGGACTGTAGTATTAAAGGCTTCAACTAAAAACTCCACTTGAGGCTTTTCTTGGCCGTTGAAAGGTTTTAGGAGTTCTGGAAGTGCTGCACCCGTCAAGAAACTTTTAAGAAAATCTTCGACTACACCCTGTTCGCAAGCAGAGAATAATTTGTTTTTATCGGCAGCTTCGATCGCACAAATACAAGCTTTTTCAAAATCGCTAGGATTCAATTTTTTCATAGCTTCTTTGAATCCTATTTCTGCCAGTTTAGCTATTGCTGGTGCGAGCTTTCCTAATAGTCCGATTTCAAATGTCATGGGAAATTTAATAAATATTTGTGTTTAATATAGTTTATACTGGAATTATTATCAATTCCAGTGTTATTTAAAATTTTATTGTGTGGTGGGCATCTGAACGCTCTAAGAGATCCTTGCCTACGCTCAGGAGGACAGAATTCCCTGACAGTGCGTAAGTCCTAAATGTTGTTGCTGCAATAATTTCAGTAACAGGCAAGAGGCCTGTTCCACAAGAGATTAATGTTTTTATGGCCTAAATTTTAGCAACAGGCAAGATGCCTGTTCCACAAGAGATTAATGTTTTTGTTGGATTTATTTCAGCAACAGGCAAGATGCCTGTTCCACAAGAGATTAATGTTTTTGTGGGGTGGGCATCTTGCCCGCCCCGATCGCCCTTATTGAAAATGCTGTAACATCTCAGGTCAGATTAACCCTAGTTTGAAACAGGCCGCGGCACTTCATAAGTCAAAAAGTCATAGGCCATTTTCGTATTCGGAAAAATAGCCTGCGCTTCCTTGAGCAAATCATCCAGGACGATCGCATTTCCCGGAGCGTAACGCGGGCTAAAATGCGTCATAATTAGCTGTTTAGCCCCAGCAATCAAAGCCACTTGAGCAGCCATTGTTGAAGTTGAATGCAGGCGATCGAAGGCCATTTGAGCATCTTGATGAGCAAAAGTAGCTTCATGCACCAACAAATCAGCATCCTTCGCCAATTCGACGGCCCCCTCACAAAAAACTGTGTCAGTACAATAAACAAACTTGCGCCCGATTTGATCCGGGCCACAAAAATCAGTACCTTTAAACTGTCGCCCGTCCTCTAACTTTACCGTTTTTCCTTGTTTTAATTGACCGTAAAGCGGGCCGGAAGGAATACCCACAGCCTTTGCTTTTTCTACGTCAAAATGTCCCGGACGGTCTTTCTCAGTTACTCGATAACCAAAAGCAGTAACTCGGTGCTTCAAAGGGCCGCAGCTAACAATATATTCGTCATCTTCATAGATGACTCCCTCGTGAATTTTGTGTACCTTAACCGGGTAAGAAAAATGAGTTTGAGAATAGCGAACACCAGCTTGCAAATATTCTTCAAGTCCCGGAGGCCCGTAAAGATCGATGCGCTTGACATTCCCCGCCAAACCGCAGCTAGCCAGCAAACCCATTAAGCCGAAAATATGGTCGCCGTGCAGGTGAGTGATGAAAATGCGGCTTAGTTGGCTGACTTTTAGGTCGCTGCGGAGAAACTGGTGCTGAGTTCCTTCGCCGCAGTCAAACAGCCAGAGTTCCGCTCGCTGGGGCAAGCGGAGGGCGATGCTGGAAACGTTGCGCGATCGCGTGGGTACGCCGGAGCTAGTTCCGAGAAATGTAATCTGCAAGAGTCAAATCACCTCAATTAAATCTTAAAAAATATGTTACATATATCCAGAGTGCGACAAATCCGACATATAGGAAATAGTCGCAGGCAGGAACCGGGATAAATCGCTGTTCCTGCGAACATCTCTTCGCTAAAATCATTTTTGACAAGCGCACAGAGCGATCCACCCAATTCTAACGTTTTGTTTCTTCCGTTCCCCTTCCTTTTTCCCTTGCCTTCCCTTCCCTTAAAAATTCTTAAAGTCATACAGCACAGGAGGAAAATTTTCAAATGCAGTCAGGAGTATTTTTTGGTTCCGTTTTTTCGACATTAAAAAAACGCTACTTTTGGATTTCGTTGTTGTTTTGGCTGGTAATGGTAGCCCCAGCACAGGCCGCGCTGATCTTGCGAGTGGCGGTACAAGACGGGGCAAGTCAGGTAAAAGTCGGCAGTTCTACTAAGGCTGCAATCCGCGACGGTAGCGGGCGCAATTTGGGCGAACTGCCCGCAAACAGTTCTCAGTCAGCTCAATTTCGATCGGGAACAGTGGCAATTGGTCGCTGGGCCGCCAACCAAGTTTGGATCGAGCCGACGGGAAATGGTTATGTTTGGATTGGCGATCGTTGGTATCGGGGACGCACGCTTCTAGTTCCCCAAAAAGGAGGCTTGACTGCCATCAACTACGTCGATATCGAACAATATCTCTACAGCGTTCTCGGCGCCGAAATGAGTGGCAATTGGCCTCAAGAGGCTTTGAAAGCCCAAGCAGTCGCCGCCCGTTCCTACGCTATCCACCAGCGAATGAAAAGCGAAACCGACCTTTACGACGTGGACAGCACTCAGTATTCCCAGGTTTACAAAGGATTGCAAACAGAATCTTCTGGCACTTATTCCGCAGTCGATGCAACCGCTGGTCAAGTTCTGGCCTACAACGGTCAGATAATTTTAGCCGCTTTCCACTCTGCGTCTGGGGGACATACTGAAAATGTCGAGGATGTTTGGACAGAACCTCTGCCTTACCTGCGTGCTGTTCCTGACTTCGACCAAGGGGCGCCGGTTTACCAATGGAAAGAAAATTTTTCTCGCGCTCAAATCAGCAGTAAGATTTCTGGCGTGGGCAATGTGATCTCGATGAAGCCAGAACGCACTACCGCTCACGGCAGCGTTTTGAGGATGAAAGTAGTTGGAGATGGCGGTTCTAGGGTCATGACTGGCGCAGATTTACGCCGGGTTTTAAATTTGAGGAGTACGCGGTTTACCGTGATTCCTCAGTATGCCGGCGGTGGGAACCCAAGGAACAGCGGCCAAGCTCCTACGGGTTTTCAAGTTGCTGGCAAAGGTTTCGGCCATGCTGTAGGAATGAGTCAGTGGGGGGCCTACAATTTGGCTAGACAAGGATACGGCTACCAGCAGATTTTGTTGCACTATTACCGAGGTGCTACTTTGGCTAGAATTGCAGTCCAGTAACTGCTGGGAATTGGGAATTGGGAATTGGGAATTGGGAATTGGGCCGAAAAGCATTGGTAATTGGTAATTGGGAATTGGACCGAAAAGCATCATCGCCGAAAAGCATTGGTTATTAGAGCCAACAACAAATAACCAATAACTACTAACTACTGCCAACTGCCAACTGCCAACTGCCAACTGCCAACTAACTACATTAAGGATTGCTATGCAAAAGTGGGAGTATTTATTTGTGGATGCGAATATGTATCCTTTTGGAAACAAGCTGATTAGTTTATATGTAAACGGTGAAGAACAGCGAGATTGGAAACAAGGCTCGCTGCATCTATTTGTCAATCATTTGGGGGATGAGGGATGGGAACTTGTGGCTCTGGATCACGACTCGAAGTATGACCAAAATTGTTTGATTTTTAAACGCCCTAAGCTTATTTAATAAAACTCGGAGTATAAAAAATTATGACATCAATAAAAATTGACATCTTTCACCCTTCTTAGCAACGGGGTAGAAGCCCGTTCCACACACAACAAAGATATTTTATTGTGCAACAGGCATCTTGCCGGGTCTTGAAATGGCTGCAGGATTTTAGTTCAACGCAACTTAACAACAAACAACTGTTTTTTGTCATTATTACAAGTTGTCTGAGCGATCGATCCGGCCCTGCCATTCGGCATCTATTTTAGCTGACTGTTCTAGTTCTTGTTGGGTTAGTTCTGTTTCTGTTGTATAAGCTAAGTCTTCTCCTGTCAGAACGTTTTCTGCTGCAAATTCCTGGGCGTAGGCCAGTTTTTTGAGCAAGTTGGCATCGGGTTCGTTTAATAACATTGCTCGCTGCTGACGCTCTTGATTGCGGGATTCTATCCGGCTATTTTTCCACTGAATCCAGAAGTAGCGAATTAAAGGAATTGCGAGAAATCCGACGCCGTAAATCAGGATCATGGGATAGACAGCGCTGACAAAACCGATAAATCCACCGACGAGCAAATTATTAGTTAATAGATTCCCCAAAACTAACGCACCGACAAGATTGACGGCTCCTAACCCTGCTGCCAGCATGATTTGGCCGGAACTGGCGTTGCTGAAACGCCACAGCATTTCTCGCAAATAAGCTGCTACTGGTTGAGGATTTTTCTGAACGGCTGTGGTTTGCAATTGCGGAAAATGGTAAATTATTTGCCCTTCGGGACTGACTTCGGGGCGGCCGTCAAAACGGGCGAGAGCCGGTAACATATATTCTTCGTATTCTCGGGCGTATCCTTGTCCGAGATTGTCTAGATATGGAGCAATTTGTTCGGCGGCGACGGCGCCTCGGTTGTTGCGAATTGCGGCGGCAATATCGCTCCATTTGCGCTCTTCTAGATTGTTATTGGGGTTGCCGTCTCCAAAGAGAAAGGAGAAAACTGCTTCTAGAAAACTCATCTGGGGTTTTTGGCCCGTTAAGCGCGATCGCTGCTGGTAGTATGGTTGGTCATGGTTCCAGTAAAATATCCAGATTAAGTCGTTCCAGAAGTAGGGAAAAAAGGAAAAGCCGCCACCTCTGCCGCCCCCGCCGCCACCTTCTCCTCCTCCCCCGTTATTGTTATCGCCGCTGGAGAGTAAAATTGTGATAGCAACAAAAATTAAGAGGATAGAAGCTACCAGCACTATGCCGAAAGATATCCGAATCAGATAAAATAAAATGCGCCAGATTTTTTGCCACCATTCCTGCAACTGCAAGCGCCAGAATTTGTTTCGCAAAATATCTCGAAAGTTGTTGGGAAATAGGTAGGCAATGTCGCCGGATTCTGCTACTTGCAGGTTGCCACCTGCTTCGGAGGCGAGGGTTAATAGTTCTCGCTGGGCAAAATTGACATCTAATCCAGCTTTTGCCGCCACGTCTCCAACCGTAACGCGGTAGCCAAGTTGTTCGACGGCTTGCATAATGGTGGGATTCGGAGCCATAGGTTTCTCTCTGTGAAAATTACCCGGTTATTTTTATTATATATTGCGGGAATTCGAGCTGGTTTTGGCGATCGGGTTTCTGATTTTTTTGGATGCTGCCCTTGACTTTGGGGCAAAATATTGCTAGTGTTTTGCCGAATAACTTTTAAGTATGGGCTGAACTCGGATAGCTTAATAAAACTTTGTGATTAAATTTCTCCTCGGCATTTGCTTTTGCTTGTTTGCTCTGAGGGTCAAGGAGGGGGGATTATGGGTACAGTTAGTAAGGTACGGTGTGCGATCGCCCGTTGGCGGAGCCCTCGAGCCGGATCGCCTCTGCACCCTCCTGCAGAACTTTTTCCTTCGGCGCGGGTTTGTGTAAGTTTTGTGTAGAGTGCCAGAGATATGTTAAAGAAATCTAGTTTTTTTGCAAGTCTTGCAAGACTTATATAAAATAGATAGAGCTTGCGCGGGTGTTAAACCCAAGGGCGTGTTTTAAGGTTCGCAGTTGCGATCGACTAAACTTTTTAGCGCCCTCAACACAACGGCCCACTACAATAGTGGCGCAATTATTAATAGCAAAACTTTACAGGCTAATTTTTCTGATTAGCCACTAACCAAAGAATCGCATATGCCAAGAACTCAACGCAACGATAACTTTATTGACAAAAGTTTCACGGTAATGGCTGATATCATCCTCAAGATTATGCCGGCCAAAAAGCAGGCGAAGGAAGCTTTTGCTTATTACCGGGATGGTATGTCAGCTCAAGCAGATGGCGAATATGCTGAAGCGCTGGACAATTATCATGAAGCGCTGAAGCTGGAGGAAGATCCTTACGATCGCAGTTATGTCTTGTACAATATGGGGCTGATCCATACTAGCAACGGCGAACACGATAAAGCTTTGGAATATTACAGCGAGGCTTTGGATCTCAATCCGAGAATGCCACAAGCACTGAATAATATTGCTGTAATTTACCACTATCAAGGGGAAAAGGAAAAGGAAGCTGGCAATATTGAAGGGGCGGAAGGGCTGTTTGATAAAGCTGCGGATTATTGGAAGGAGGCTATTCGCTTGGCCCCAAACAATTACATTGAGGTACAAAATTGGCTGAAGACGACAGGCCGATCGCAAATTGATGTGTATTTTTAACTAGGATGGGCATGGGGCATGGGGCATGGGGCATAGTTAGTAGTTAATAGTTGGTAGTTAGTCGTTTCTCTAATAACAAATAACCAATGCCCAATGTCCAATGCCCCATGCCCCATGCCCAATTCCCAATTCCCCATTCCCAATTCCCCATTCCCAATTTTTATGATTGACAGAGAAGAAGTTCGGAAAGTAGCGAATTTAGCGAGATTGGAATTAACGCCGGAAGAAGAAGAGCAGTTTACTGGTCAACTTAACGGTATTTTGGATTATTTCGAGCAGTTGAGTGAACTCGATACGAGTAAGGTGCAGCCGACAACGCGGGCGATCGATGTTAGTAATGTAATGCGATCGGACGATTTGCAACCTTTTGCTAAGGGAGAAAGTATTTTGGAGGGAGCTCCCGATCGCGATGGGGAGTTTTTTAAAGTGCCTAAGATTATGTAGGGTTCTCCCTACGCACATAACTGAGGAAAATCTATGCAGGGGCGGGCTAGCAATGCCTACCCCAAGAGCAGATTAAATTAACTGTCAAACAGGTAATAAGTTAGTCCGGTAGAAGCCACCCCACAAGTCGATTAAACTGATAGAAGTCTAAAACAATCTCACTCATAGGGATAAATCTGTAAAGTTCATTCTTGGGGTGACAAATAGTCATGTATGTATTAATTGGTGGAGCAGGAATGATGGGGCTGGGTTTAGCCCAGCAGCTATTAACACTCGGTCATACGGTTGCAATCCTCGATGCCGACCCGCTTGCCTGTCGCTTTGCTCGTGAAAAAATCGGAGTGATGGCATTTGAAGGCAGTGCGGTGAGTACAACGGTTCTTCTGGAAGCGGGAATTAAACAAGCAAACGCAGTCGTTGCAGCACTCAGCGATGATGCACTGAATTTAGCGCTGATCACCCTATCCAGGAGCTATGGTATTTCTCATATTGTGGTGCGAATGCGCGATCACGAATTCATGGAAGCCTATCGACTTGCCGGAGCCAGTCACATCATCAACACTATTGATTTGGCAGTTGCATCAATGGCGAATGCGATTGAATATCCCCAAATCGAGTCGATGATGCACTTTGAACACGGGCAAGTCGAGGTACTAAAGCTGCCAGTTCCAGGCGATTGCAAGGTGGCAGGTCACACCGTTGCTCAAATTGCTCAAGACCCTCGTTTTCCAAAAGGTTCGCTGATTATTGGTTATCAATGCCATGCCTGCGCCAATCTGGAGATTCCGAACGGCAATACAGTTCTAGAAGCAGGTTCTACCATTCTCGTCGTCACCCGTCCAGAGCTAGTTCACCAAATGATTGATTACCTCGGCATTCGCGCTAGTCATCTGCCAACGTTAGAAGTTTCTCATCCAAATCTTTGATGTAAGGATGAACCAGATCCTCTGGGACAATTCGCTTGCGGAGGGCATCGCTAACTGCTCCTTTTTCTGCTAGAAGCAATCGCCGCCGAATCGTATCTAGCCCGCTGCGATCGCCCTGTACTTGCCCTGCCCGATGTTTATTGTAGAGATCGCGCAGCACTCGCTCAGAGTGTGCTACTCGTGCTTGATATGATGCCCACAACTCCTCGTAAACTGCCTTCGGCAACACGCCAGATTTCAGCAAACTATCTAGCTCATCTTGAGCCGCTTTGGAAGCGATCAACTGAATCTGTAACTGCCCAGCTTCCTGCATTACATCAGAAACACGGCTAATTTTTAGTCGTTTTACTATCCACGGTAAACTTAATCCCTGTCCGACTAAGGAGAATAAAACTGCACCGAACACTAGGGCAATGATGTTATCCCGTCCTGGTAGGGTCAAGGGAATCGCAACAGCTAAGGCCATTGAGAGAGACCCTTTAATATTCCCTAAAACCAAAATGTGCTGCCAGCGTAGCGGAATGGGGCGATCAAACCAGCGCAGCCCCGCTAATAACAAATAGACCGAGAGAATCCGTCCCAGTTGATAAGCCAAAATCACGAACAGGATGGATGGCAAAATTCTCCACAGCGTCAGCGGGTTAATTTCAATCCCAATCAGCAGGAAAATAAACGTATTGACGCCAAAACCAGCGTATTCCCAGAAACTCAGCAAGGTAATCCGATCCGAGGCAGACGAACTGCGAGGCAGCCCAAGGTTGCCAAAAACAAGTCCGGTGATGACCACAGCCACTGCGCCCGATACGCCTAAAAATTGTCCGATTTGGAAGGTTCCCAATGCGAGAGCGACAGTTAGCAAAAGGCTACTCAACGGGTCGTTTAAGCGAACCAATATCGGCACGCTCAAGTAACCTAAAACACCCCCGACCAGTGCCCCACCTAAGGCAACCACGAGCAGTTCCTTCACGCCTTGTACAGCGGTGAGAGAGCCTGTCGCATAAATTACCAAAACCAAATTAAATGAAATTAGAGCAGCCGCATCATTGAACAGAGTTTCTCCCTCAACAATGGTGGACAATCGAGAAGGCACGCGGATCTCTTTAAAAACCGCGATCATCGAGACTGTATCAGTGTTTGCCAGAATGACTCCGATCAGCAACGCTGGAATCCAGTCTAGCCCCAGCCCAAATTTAACCAGAACAGCGATAATTGCTGAGGAAAAGATCGAGCCGGGACCCGCCAGCAGGGCGATCGGCTTAAAGGTGCTGCGGAGACGGCTGATATCAGTATTGATCGAGGCTTCAAAAATCAGAATTGGTAGGAAAAGATTTAATACTAAAGAGGGGTCTAAACCAATTCGACGCGACAAGAGCTCCGTAATGGGCAAGCCTGCTAACACTAAGCCCGTCACATAGGGAATTCGCAACCGTTGGGTTACGAGTGCAACAAAAGTTGCAATCAGCAGCAGAATGATCAAGATGATGACCAATTCAGGAATGGCTCCTGCCGTTTGGCTATTTGTAGCAGGATTGCTGCCCAAGGGAGGTGCTTGCGCTACAATCGACTCGATCGCCGATACTCCTCTCATAAACTGGTTTTCCTCAAATAAATTGACTGATTAACTACCGTTTTAGTCTACACGAGACGGTTCACTCTGCTGTAGACGTAACTGCAATTTATGTGGTGTATTTGGATGAATGCTGAAGAAGCTGAAACGAGATTTATGGGTGGCCTCGGCGATCTGATCGTTTTTAAAGTGCAATTTTTTTGGTAGATATGGATGATTTCCAAACCCTTACAGGATGCTAATTGCTCTTAATTGTGCTGGTTTTTAATTTTTTTTAACAGTCTCTTCTGAAGTGTTGCCGACCCGATCGCGGTTGCCGAATCGGCGGGTACTGGAAGTTGTCGATCCGTATGTCAGGAGTAAGAGAGCGATCGCCCAAAATCATCGACCGTCAAATTTTTAAGTGGTTTTAGACGTTCTGTTTTGCGGGACTAAATTCCTCGAAGGTAATCCTCCTTTCTGACCTTGAATTTAGGTAGCATCACAGACACGCCACGTCAGAATCTCCCAACGTTTAAGGACAGGTTCAGCAATCACGATCTCATTTTCTCTTGCCTCCATGACGATCAAATAATCTCCCTGGTTAAATCTGCCGTTGTAAATTCTTGCTTGTTCTTCTGGCACCAACCATCCTTGAAGTGCGCCATATAGACCGCCAGCAGTTGCAGCAATCCCACTTCCAACGAAAGTTGCTAAAAGGCTTTCCACCGCTAATGCCTGACCAATACCGGGAATTAGCAGGCTGCTGAGTCCAACAATTAACGCTAATGAACCTAGTCCTATGCTGCCTAAGATCGCGCCTACTTGTGCACCTGTTGCTCTTGTGATTAAAATTTGCTGCACTCCCAAAGAGTCCAAATCATCATGGTCAGAAGGTTTAGCAATCACTGAAATCTTGTGCATGGGGAAGCCCCGGCTTTTTAGCTCAACTAGCGCCTGCTCTGCGTTTCGATGATTAGTAAATAGGCCGCTAGCACGTTTGAGGTTTTGGTAATTCATGAGAAATATTTCATATTCAACGCTACAAAGTTGGTAAATAGTGTGTAAACTTGCTGGCAATAGCCGTATCACAAAAACCACTTAGTTCAGAGGTGCAAAACGCTTTAGCAAAGCTGACAAAGGAATCATTGGCAGTCCGAATCCGATACAAATTAAGCCTTGGATTGGGTTCAAAGCTTCAGTGTTGAATAACTGATTCATAATGCCCCATTGGCTAAACAGGAATTGGAGAATGAAAATAGCCCCAATGCCGATCGCCACAGCATAGCCAACTGATTCATCTTTACCGCGTAGTTTGGCGACGATCGCCGGAACGAAGCGACTGATGCTTAATAGATAAAAAGCTTCGGCCGCAACCAATGCTTGAATTGCCATCGTCCGGGCTAGAGCTTCATTGCCTGTGGTTTGGACGATCCATTCAAACATCCCAAAGATCACAATCCAGTTAAATACCGAAACTGTCAGAATCCGAGCCGTCAGCCTGCGAGACAGCAGCGGTTCATTGGCAGGTCGAGGTGGATGTTGCATGACATCGGGAGAGGGCGGCTCAAATGCCAACGGTAAGCTCAACGTAACTGAACTGACCATATTCAGCCAGAGAATTTGTACTGGCAAAATGGGTAGTGGGGTTGCCAGAAGTACGGCAATCAAGATGGTCATGGACTCTCCACCATTCACGGGCAGGATGAAGGCGATCGCCCGCAGCAGATTCTTATAAACCGTGCGTCCTTCCTCAACTGCTTTCTCGATCGAAGCAAAGTTGTCGTTTGTCAACAGCATATCCGCTGCTTCTTTTGTAACTTCGGTGCCTGTAATACCCATCGCTATCCCAATGTCAGCTTGCTTCAGGGCGGGAGCATCGTTAACTCCATCTCCAGTCATCGCCACAATCTCGCCCTTAGACTGAAGTGCTTCGACAATGCGGAGCTTTTGCTCTGGTGCGACACGAGCAAACACGCAGCTTTGTTCAACAGCATTGGCGAATTGCGGCTGGTTCATTTGAGCGAGTTCTTGACCAGTAAAAACGGGAGCCTCTTGGGTTTGATTTAGTCCCATTTCGTGCGCGATCGCTGCTGCTGTTTTGGCATGATCGCCCGTAATCATCTTGACCTGAATTCCCGCAGATCGACAGGCTTGAATCGCTTGAATCGCTTCGGGGCGAGGCGGGTCGATCATGCCTTGCAGACCCAGAAAAGTTAACCCTTGTTCAATATCAGAATGCTCAATTGAAGATTGAGAAGCGGGTACAACTTTCTTGGCAAGTCCCAGAACTCGCAGCCCTTTTTTCGCCATTCTGTCCACGGTTTGCTCGATCGGCACGGGGTTGAGGGATCTCGCCTCTCCCTCTTCATCCAGCATCTGGTGACACCGCTTCAGAATTGCCTCGATCGAACCCTTGACATAAATCAACCGTTGTGGACGATCGTCATGTAACGTTGCCATGTATTGAAACTGAGATTCAAACGGCAGTGTATCGAGCCGGGAAAGCGATTCCTCCAGTTTCTCAGTAATTAACCCCGCTTTTTGGGCTACCGCAACCAGCGCCCCTTCGGTTGGACTACCGACTACAGTCCAGTTTCCATCTTGCACTTCTAGATGCGAATCGTTGCACAAAAGTCCTGCTTGCAGGCATTCATATAAAGCAGGTGCGTTGGTTAAGTCAACGGAATTTCCATTTACAGAAATTTCCCCGTCTGGTACATATCCTCCACCGCTAACCCGATATCGCTTGCCACCAGCATCAATCTCCTGAACTGTCATTTGATTCTCAGTCAAGGTTCCGGTTTTGTCGGAACAAATCACGGTGGTGCTACCCAACGTCTCAATTGCCGGAAGTTTGCGAATAATGGCGTGCTGCTTTGCCATCCGGGAAACCCCGATCGCCAGTGTCACCGTTAAAATCGCGGGTAAGCCTTCAGGAATTGCGCTGACGGCAAGCGCCACAGATGCCTTGAACACCTCAACCCAAGAAAATCTCTGGGCCATGCCTGCTGCAAAGGTGAAGGCAGCCAAACCTAAAATGACATAGAGCAAGGTTTTGCTAAATTTGTCAATTTTGCGACTCAGCGGAGTTTCCAGTGTGGTACTTTGCTGCATCAGTTGGGAGATGTGTCCGGTCTCGGTCATGTCACCAATGCTGACGACGAGTCCGCGTCCCTGTCCAAACGTTACCAGGCTTCCGGTATACGCCATGTTCGTGCGATCGGCCAGTGCAGCGTCTGCCTCTAGCGCCTGGGATTGCTTCTGGACCGGGACAGATTCTCCCGTTAACGCTGACTCATCAACTTGTAAGTCACGGACTTCGATCAGCCGTAGATCCGCAGACACTTTATCCCCAGAAGACAGCAAGACGAGATCGCCAGGAACCAGTTCACTGGATGAAACTACTTGCTTTTGACCGTGGCGGAGAATGGTTGCCTCAGTTGCAACAGATTTTGCTAAAGCGGCGATCGCATTCTCTGCCTTTGACTCTTGAACGAAACCAATGGTGGCATTCGTCAGAGCAACCCCAAAAATTACCCCTGAATCAATCCACTCTTTCAGAAATGCTGTTACTATCCCAGCAGCTAACAAAATGTAGATTAGCGGCTGATTCAGTTGCTGAAAAAATCGCAACCAGGCACTTTGCTGCTTCTGAGCCGTTAGTTGATTGGGGCCGAGGATCTCGCGCCGCTCCGCTGACACCTCAGAAGATAGACCTATTTCCAGGTCAGTCTCTAAAATCCGAGCCACTTTCTCGACAGAGAGGTGATGCCAAGAGTGTTCTACTAATTTTTCTACATTCGTTGCAGTCATAACGTTTTTTGTCAAGCCAACTGCTTATTTATGATTTCGTCTTGTTTCTAGCGTCATTGATGAAAGTGAGGGAAAAATGAGAGACTGATTTTTGTTACTCACATTTGGATCACATTTGCTCCCTATACTTAGGCAGAGAACCGATTAAGATAACTTATAGGCTTGCCAACCTTAGTTCACGGGATTTGATTTATTGTTGCCTTTTATTAATAAAGTTGTAAAAAGCATTACTTTTGATAGATGAACTATCGTACATTTACTTGTTAAGTTGAAAGGCTAAAAGACTTCATCCTGAGTTTTATCGGCAAAATTGCGTTTCACTACCAACAAAACAAACAAAGAATATGCAATTATTAAAGCTATTTGTGCAAGGAATCAGCGTCAGCACAGTTGCAATTTTGGGTTTAGGTGCTTGCACCTCCCCCAATACTTCACAGACAACTGTTCCATCTACTTCTGCTCCCACAACTGCCACTGGAAATACGACTGTTCCAACCCCTGCTGCGCCTGCAACCACGACCGCACAGACGGCTGAAAATCAAGACATTGACGATATTGCCGATCGCGTAGAAGATGCTTTAGACTCCGATGCCACCCTCAAGCAATTCGATTTGGACGCAGACGATCGGGATAATTCGATTGTGTTAACAGGCCGCGTTCAAACGGCAGAACAAAAAGCATTGGCAGAACAAGTTGCTAGGCAAACTGCAGCCAATTTTTCCATCAATAACGAAATCGTCACTCAGTAGTTATTAACAGTGAAGTGGCAAGAGTATTGGACGCTTCTTGCCGCTTGAGCAATTGCTCGATCGCAGCGAGGAAACCTACAAATTTAACAACCTTATTTGACTGGATGCGATCGCAATATTGAAACAATAAACTTATTCAACGATCTCGTAACGGACTAACTGGCGCACATTTTGACGCGATAACTGTAGTTCTTGCGCGATCGCTGCCTCTATCTGGGTTGCGTCAGTCATTGGCAATTCTAATTCCAATTGCTTCAAAATGGGTTCTGCTGTTTCTACCGCAACCTGGGTGGTTCCTTGTTTTCGGTTAATCACCGCGTTGATCAGCAATATATTGACAGACACCGTTGCTTTAAGCTGGGTATCTGCCTGAAGTTTATTCTTTACTATCTGGGGTTGTTGTAATTCTTGAGCCATTAGGAAACTGGAACCAACCCAAAACGCGATCGCCACAAACGGCAATGGCAACCAAAACTCTGCGCCTGATGCTTTTAGCCAACGTCTAATCATCCGCTATTCTTTCCCATCCATTCTGAGGCTAATACTATCTATTGGCACTTTAATACAACTGGATATATCCTAAAATCTAGCTTAAAGAAGATGCGCGAATTACCTCAAACTCTAATAATTCTTAAAACTGCAAGCTGCGAAGGAGGCGAGCCTAGATATGAGAGTTTTGCTGGTGGAGGACGATCCAAAGCAACTGATGCCACTTCAAACAGTGCTGTCTCAAGCAGGACATAGCGTGGATGGGGTAAAAGATGGACAGACGGCCCAGTGGCTGTTATCAGAAAAAGAATATGATTTGTTGATTTTGGACTGGATGTTGCCACATATCAGTGGGGTAAATCTCTGTCGTCAATATCGAGCAGCAGGGAAAACAGCGCCGATTTTGATGATCACGGCAAGAGATACCACGCCAGAAAAAGTAACCGGCTTAGACGCAGGTGCAGATGATTACCTGGTGAAACCGATCGATTTGGTTGAATTTATGGCACGAGTGCGGGCATTAAGACGACGATCGCCCCTTTGGCAAGGAGATACGCTCAGCCTTGAGGATCTACAACTCCACCTCGATACTCTGACTGTTGAGCGACAAGGTGCAACTGTTTCCCTCTCCAGTCGCGAGTTTCAGTTGTTGGAGTATTTTATGCGTCATCCTCGACAGGTTTTGACTCGGAATCAGATTGAACAAGCTGTGTGGGAATGGGGGACTGAACCAGAGAGCAATGCAATTACGGTTCTAATTCGCAAACTCCGCCAACGCTTGCAGACTGTAGGATCGGCAGACTGGATTGAGAGCATTTACGGTATGGGTTATCGCCTCACTTCCCCTGAAAAGTAACGATCGTGAAGGCAAGTCATGTTTAATCAAAGTCGTCGCAATCTGGCTCGTTGGTTCACCCTCTCCATGGGAAGCATTCTCGTGCTGTTTGCAGGGGTGATTTACCAGATTGAGGTAAAAGATAAACTAGAAGCCCTTGACCGACTGCTCTATGACAAGACTAGAGTTATGGCTGCCAGCGTACATTATGAAGTTCGCAAAAACCAGAGCCAGGTCGATCTGAGTCATGTCTCCTTGTTAGGCAGTGGGTCTCATCCGCTTGCAGAAGATCTGATTTATGTACGCTGGTATAACGCACAAAGGCGGTTAGTTCGTTTTTTTGGGACTCCTTCTTCAGAGCAGTTAAATACGCCCTTTGGTTATCTCACAGTTCGATCGATCGATCCACTTTTGGGAAAAGGAATCTGGCTGCGTCAGGTGACATTACCCGTTGAAGGTAGAACAGGGATACTCGGTTATCTTCAGGTTGCAACTCCCCTGACAGAAACTCAAAACAGGCTCACTCAGCTTCAGATCGTGTTAACTCTCGCTGTCCCGCTGACACTGGGCTTAATTGCCCTCACAGGTTGGTTTCTCAGTGGGCTCGCCATGCAACCGATTCGGCAAGCCTATCAACAGCTTCAACGCTTTACAGCCGATGCCTCTCACGAGTTGCGATCGCCCCTCTCTGCCATCCTCACCAATGCCCAGCTTGGGTTAATGATTGCGACTGATGACTCGCGCTACCACCCCCCCTTGGAAAACATTGTAGACAGTGCGAAATCAATGGGACTGCTGGTGAATAATTTGCTGCTGTTAGCTCGGCATCAGGGGCGACTAGCGCCGGAATCGCTCAGGTTAATCAATCTCAACGAGTTCCTCAGCAATTTAGCAACCCAGTTTCTCGCACTTGCAGAAGTCCAAAATATCAAACTAACCTGCGAATCACCGGCACAACGGATTGAATTGTTGGCCGATCCTGATTTGCTACGGCAAGTAGTCGAAAACTTGCTTTACAATGCCTGTAAATATACCCCCGTTGGCGGAACTATACAAATACGCCTAGTTCTTCATTCCAATTTGGCAGTCATTCAGATAATCGATACGGGAATCGGTATTCCAGAAGCGGACTTACCCTATATTTTTAATCGCTTCTATCGAGTAGACACCGATCGCTCGCAGGAGAGTGGAGGCTTTGGGCTGGGGTTAGCGATCGTCGAACAAATTGTCAAGGCACACAGCGGACAAATACAGGTGACGAGTGAAGTGGGCAAAGGCTCAACGTTCCAGGTTGAACTGCCGCTCAAACTTTATCACTAAGCCACCTCAAACGAGAGAGAAGGTGCACTCTGCTTCCTGCTTTAGACGTAACTGCAATGTATGTGGTGTATTTGGATGAATGCCGATGAAGTTTAAACATGATTTCTGGGTTGGTTGGGCGCTAGGGGCGATCGTCCTGAGTTCTTGTTCAGACCAAACTACCTCACCAAGACAACAACTTGATACAAAACGTGAAACCTCACTGAGAGCAGTCCCGTTAGATCAAACAAAAGTTGTGATGGGACAAACCGTATATGTCCCTATTTACTCACATATTTATCACTACAATAGCCAGGATAATGTGATGAATTTGTCCGCGACGCTCAGTATCCGCAATACGGATCTGACAAATTCAATTATTATCACTTCGGTGCGTTACTACGATAATGATGGGAAATTGATTAGGCAGGACATTAAGAGTCCAGTAGAACTGAAGCCGCTTGCTTCCACAGACTTTTTCATTGCAGCAGATGATACAAGTGGAGGCTCAGGTGCAAACTTTATTGTGGAGTGGGTTGCAGAAAAAACGGTTTATGATCCTGTCATTGAAGCTGTCATGATTAGTACCTCTTCTTCTCAGGGCATTTCATTTATCAGTCCCGCTAAAGTTCTCAAGCAACACAAGATGCAGAAGTAATTTTAGAGGATTAAATTATTGCTTTACAAGGTAGTTTTAGACTACCATAAGGGGAGCCATCTCATATTTGTAAAAACACTTCTTCTGGCTTCTTCCTTTTTTATTGTGACTTTTTTCTCCAGCCTCCTGACTCCTAACTCCAATTTCTAGCTTGGCTGCAAAAGTGAGATGCTCCGATTTTTAATTTTTAACTTTGTACATCACTATAATTATTTTAGAATAAAACGATAGCATTACTGTGCATGGCTACCCAACTTTTTTCTGTTAAGATTAGAGAGCTTGAGGGTGAATACTAAAAATATAAATGAGGACTTAGGGTATGCAAAAGCGACAATTGGGGACATCACAAATTCAGATTACCCCGATCATTATGGGGACTTGGCAAGCTGGGAAGCGGATGTGGGTGGGAATTGAGGATGCTGAAACTGTCAAAGCAATGCGCGCGGCTTTTGAGGCAGGTATTACCACATTTGATACGGCTGAGGTTTATGGAGAAGGGCATTCGGAACAAATTATCGGTCAAGCACTTTCAAATGTGCGATCGCAAGTAGTTTATGCTAGCAAAGTTTTCGCCAACCACCTGAAACCCGATTTGTTAATCGAAGCCTGTGATCGATCACTAAAAAACCTCAACACCGATTATATCGACCTTTACCAAATCCACTGGCCTGCTGGCACTTGGAATTCCGAGTTAGTGCCAATTGCAGACACAATGGACGCCCTGAACAAGTTAAAAGAACAGGGAAAAATTCGGGCGATCGGCGTTTCCAACTTCTCCCGCGCCCAAATAGAAGAAGCCGCCCAATACGGACGCATCGACAGCTTGCAACCGCCCTATTCTCTGTTTTGGCGCTGGGTAGAAAAAGAGGCGATGTCCTATTGTGTGGACAATCATATCTCCATCATTGCCTATTCATCTCTAGCTCAAGGAATATTGACAGGTAAATTCGGGCCAGAACACAAGTTTGAAGAAGGCGACCACCGCGCCAAAAATAAGCTGTTCATCAAAGAAAATTATGACCGAGTGCAAACAGCATTAAATCAACTCAGGCCAATTGCCGATCGCCACCAGATAAGCTTGGGCAACTTAGCTTTAGCTTGGTTGATTTCCCAGCCACAAACAAATGCAATTGTCGGCGCGCGCGACGGGGAACAAGCAGCCGAAAATGCTAAAGCTGCTGAGGTAAAATTGAGTGAAGAGGAATTAAAAGAGATTGATGCGATCGGGCGAACAGTCACCGATCATTTAGACGATAACCCCGTTATGTGGAACTTCTAAAACAGAACTGACGCAACTGGCATATATAGTAAGGTACTCCGGAACTCACGCCCAGATCACCATTCTCGCTTAACTGGCTCGAAGCCCGTTCCACAAAGAGTGAATTTCTTGTGGAATGGGCTTCTAGCCCGTTCCTAAAAAGCTAATGAGGTATAATATCTACTGCGCTGTGGAAATATTCAAAAAGTTAAAATCAAAAATCCGCAATCTAAAATCGAATGAGTTACTGCCTAAATCCCAACTGTTCCAAGCCACAAAACCCTCCCGCAGCCAAAATTTGCCGAAATTGCCGTTCAAAACTGCTGTTGCGCGATCGCTACCGGGCTATAAAGGCGATCGGACAAGGCGGTTTTGGCAGAACATTCCTCGCCGTTGACGAAGACAAACCCTCAAAACCTCGCTGCGTTATCAAGCAATTTTTACTCACAGAAACCCCACTCATCCCATCAGCAAGTAATCGCAACAGCAAAAAAGCAGCCGAACTTTTTGAACAAGAAGCAATGCGATTAGACGAATTGGGCAAACACCCTCAAATTCCAGAACTCTTAGCCTATTCCATCCAAGACGGCCGACAATATGTAGTCCAAGAATTTATCGACGGGCAAAATTTAGCACAACTTGTAGAAACAGAAGGCAGATTTAGCGAAAATCAAATTCAAGACTTACTCAATAGCTTATTACCCGTCCTTCACTTCATCCATTCCCACAACGTTATTCACCGAGACATCAAACCCGGAAATATCATCCGTCGCGCCGACAAACAATTAGTTTTAGTAGACTTTGGCGCCGCAAAAATTGCCACAGGTACAGCTTTACTCAAAACAGGAACCAGCATCGGCAGCCCCGAATACATCGCCCCCGAACAAGCTAGAGGCAAAGCATTTTTTACCAGCGATTTGTACAGTTTAGGCGTAGCTTGTTTGTATTTGCTAACTCAAGTTAGCCCTTTTGACCTCTTCGATCCTGGTGAAGATGTCTGGATATGGCGGCAGTATTTGGCCAACAACCCCGTGAGTGAACAACTCGGAAAAATTTTAGACAAAATGATTGAAAATGCTACCAACCGCCGCTATCAAACGGCTGTTGAAGTATTAAAAGAAATTAATCCCCAAGTTGCGATCGATCTAGCAATTCCTCAAACAAATTCCAAGTTAGTTAAACCAGGAAAAACTCCCGTCCAGCCCCAACAACAAACCTATAACTGGCAATGTCTTCACACCCTCACAGGTCACAAAAATTTAATTTACTCTGTGGCTTTCAGCCCAAACGGGGAAGTTGTAGCCAGTGGCAGCGATGACAAAACAATCAAGCTGTGGGGAGTTGAAGACGGGCAAGAAATTGTCACCCTCACAGGACACGCTAACTCGGTTTATACAGTAGCTTTTAGCCCGGACGGACAGATGCTAGCCACCAGCAGCCACGACAAAACTGTCAAACTTTGGCGGATGAAAGATGGACAAGAAATCCGCACCCTGATCGGTCACAGTAACTCAGTTTACGGCACAGCTTTCAGTCCCGATGGCGAAATTATTGCTAGCAGCAGTTGGGACAGAACAATCAAGATTTGGCGAGTCAAAGACGGGCAAGAAATTCGCACGCTTGCGGGTCACATCAATTTAGTTTATTTTGTCGCTTTTAGCCCGGATGGGGAAACTCTTGCTAGCTGCAGTTGGGACAGAACAGTCAAAATTTGGCGAGTCAAAGATGGGAAGCTAATTCGCACGCTTACAGGTCATACAGACTCCGTTCGCTGCATAGCTTTTAGTCCAAATGGAGAGTTTTTGGCGAGCGGCAGCCATGACAATACTATTAAGATTTGGTGGGTCAAAGATTGGCAAGAAGTTTTAACTATCACAGGACATTCTTGGTATGTTGATTCTATTGCTTTTAGTCCCGATGGCGAGATTCTGGCTAGCAGCAGCAATCAAACTATCAAGATTTGGCGAGTGAAAGACGGTCAAGAAATTTGTAATATTTCGGGTCATACTAACTCGGTTTACTCTGTTAATTTTAGTCCGGAAGGAGAGTTTTTGGCTAGCGGCAGCAGTGACAAAAGTATTAAGATTTGGCAGAACACCATGTTTGTTTGATTAACCACAATCAAAATTGTTTGTAATCCTTGGGCGGGGGCAGGTTTATGAGAATTGGTGGTTTTAGGCAATTATTGTTGGTGGTGAAGCTGCCCCTACAGGAAGTACGATCGATTCACCGGACACGATATGATTCAACCGTTCTCCCTTTCAATTTTCCGTCGCAACTCTCGAATTATTGCACTTGTATGGCGCTCGCGCGACACTTGCCAGCATTCCTCCACAATTTCTGATACATTAAAATTGGATAAATAACGGCTAACTGAACTTTCGACATATCGATCGTTTTGCAAGTCGTAAATTATGAGCTTATTTTTCTTAAATAGCCACAGTTCCGGCACTTGATAAGGCAAGTAATCATCTAAATCCGTGTAGCTAGTTACGTCTACTTCAATTACTAGATCGGGTGGCGGTTCAACACCCCAAGCAATCCGATCTTTACCAATAATTGCCACACAATTATCGATATAAAAACAATAATCAGGTTCAATTCCTCTTTCTTCCGGCAAATCCATGGTAATTGGTGTAAACGCTTCATAATCTCGCCCCAAATAATCTAGCAAAACCATTGCCACCATTGCAATAATATGAGCTTGTTTTCCGTGTACTGGTAAAGGGGACATTAATAAAATCTCTCCTGGTCGATATTTGATGCGCGGAATCTGACGATCGCCCAATTGTTCTACAAGTGCTTGGTAATCCTGCCAACTACCTGGCAACCTCACAACTGTTCCTGGTGGCAACTGAATTTTTTCTGGCGTGACGACTGCGAACATAAAATTTATACCTCCTGACTGAGGATGTGTGTTTTAAACAACTAAAAGATATTTATCAATCTATCTGCTTCACTACCTCCAAGGCTAACCCTACCACTTCTGCAATTTGCTCATCCTTCAATCCCAACTGTCGTAATTTACCAATCATTTCAATTTTAACTTGATTCGTGCTTTCCTGGAAGTCGGGAGTCGGAGGCTGACTTTTGTCTGGGGTAGGACTGGGTTTTTATGAGCAGGTCTTGATATAGTTAATGGTGTTGCTATTACCATCAATATTATTACTATTATTTAAAGCAATCTTTATAGTGGATTGCCGTTTTAGGACAGATTTAAGATTACCTTTATCAACTGATTCGCCAAAAACATCAGATAACATTTGCAAAAGCTCGTAACCTACATCCTTAGCATGACCCGCCGTACAACCGTAAGTATCTGCAAGATCAGAATACTTTTGTCGCTTCAGTATTCCCTCGATAATTTTACGCTGCAAGTCATTGAGATGTTTGCCTGTATTAGCGCTGAGCACTTCATCTACAAATTGCAAGATATGGGCAGTGTCCATCAGTAGGGGGGTCGGAGAACTATCGTTAGTATACCCGACTTTATCCGTCTTTATCCGCCTTTATCCGCCTTGCATCGCAATTTTAGAAATTCGCGTCTTTATCCGTCTTTTTTCGCTTTGCAGTTTTGG
Organism: Microcoleus sp. POL10_C6; assembly: GCF_036701585.1. Lineage (NCBI taxonomy): Bacteria > Bacillati > Cyanobacteriota > Cyanophyceae > Oscillatoriales > Microcoleaceae > Microcoleus > Microcoleus sp. POL10_C6. Next base: position 100,620 of record NZ_JAUBRB010000019.1, read on the forward strand.
GCGATCGGTCTATAAATGAATAGATGCTAATGTTTAGGTGACAAGATGAATAAATTACTGAAATTTACAATGTGCCTTGCTGCGGCTACCTTACCCCAAGTTTTTACTCTTGGATTTATTAATGATGCTCAAGCTCTAGTTAACCGCTCAGATTTGAATGGCTTACTACTCGCGCATCCTAGTAATGGTAAAGTCTACTGGATTGATGAAGGAAAACGACGGTGGATTGCAGGTCCTAAAGTTTTCGCCCTCTTGTTTCCTGGAAGGCAGGTTCAGCAATATATAGATGTCGAGCTGATTGAGGAAGCATCATCATTAACAATGGAAAATAGAATTGTTCTTTGTAAAGAGAACGGTCATCGTTTAAATAACAAAGTGTATCTTTTGGATCAAGGTACTAAACGCTGGGTTGCAGGTCCAAAAGCTTTTGAACGTAACTTTGTTCTAAAAGCGGTAACACCTATATCTTGTCCGGCTTTGGTGAGCATCCCAGACGGTAGACCTATCCAATAGGTCGCCCACCTTTATGGAAGTTCTAACTGTGAAGACGCTATTGCTCACTAGAGGGAGTGCACTTCCTCACCGAATCATCTCCTCAGCAGACAACAGGAGATGAGTGGTAAAGTTCAGACTCAATCCGACTGACAGGGCGATCGGGTGTGGTTTTTGATTGGGAACGTATTGTTTGACACTTAAATTGTTAAGTATGAAGAAGATAAAGGCTCAACTTCCTGGAACCGTTTTTCTAGGGTTACTAATTACAGGTTCATTATTTCAATCTTCTGGGGCTTTGGCTCAACAAATAGCAAAAATGAGATTTGTTTGGGATTTTACACCCGTAGGCGGTGCTGTCTACTTCAACATCTGCACCGATCCTGAATTCAACGTCAACGAGCGTACAGGAGGATGTGCAAATATTAATGTTCTGAACTCAAATGTAACACAGAATAGAATAAAGATAGAACACGGTTAGTAACTGATAAATTGCGTGCAGGTACTTCATACAAAGCTTGTCTGGTAGCTGACAACATTGGTCGTGGCTTTGAAGGACGACGGATTCAGTGTTACAATTTCGTGGCTCGTGATGAGCAAACAATCCGATTCTCGCTTAATCAATTACAGTATGTAGGCGATCCATAACTTTAGGTATCATGGTCTTGCTCGTCTTACAAAGATGGCGGGCAATCCCCATTCTATTTGCAAGGCGATCGCACAAGAATCACCTAATCCTCTCCTCACCAGACAACAGGAGATGAGTGGTATGGAGGCGATCGCCCCTTACTTTTTTTATTAATAGGCGATGGCAATCTTTGTGGGAGCTTTCGAGTTTGTGGTGATACAATAGCTGCCACTCAATAAAATTAAGAGGGCTGCTAACTCATTCTTTATGAGCGAAACCGTCTACATCGAAACCAGTATCTTGGGCTACCTCACCGCCCGATCGACCAAGAATTTAATTTTAGCGGCCAATATAGAAATAACTAGAGATTGGTGGGAATTTCGTCGAAGCGCCTTTACCCTTTATACCTCGGAGGCAGTTCTAGATGAAGTGGTACAGGGAGATGCAGGAATCGCCACTCAACGACTGGAGATTCTGCGTGATTTTCCCTTGTTGGCATTGAACCAAGACGTACAAGATTTAGCCGTACAACTCCTAACCCGGAGCAATCTGCCTCCAAAAGCAAGAGTTGATGCAATTCACATTGCCACCGCAACTGTTCACGGCATGGATTATCTGTTAACTTGGAATTGCAAACATATTGCGAATGCTCAAATCCAGGGGAAGTTGGCGGAGATTAGTCTCGATTTCGGCTATGTGCTGCCAGTTCTTTGCACACCCAACGAACTAATGGGAGATTAGGTCATGTGGACAGATGAGATTGTTGAAGAGATCCACCGAATCCGAGAAGAGTATGCGAAGTCCTTTAATTATGATTTTGACGCAATATTTGCTGACCTCCGCAAAAAGGAAGCAGCAAGCGGTAGAAAAGTCGTAACCTTATCGCGAAAGCCCGGTCTAACAACACGTTGGAGCGGACGGGCGAGAAATCTTGGTGGTGCTGCAAAGGTTACTCGCCGCCACTCAACTGAGCCATTAGGTAGCTAATAAATACTCAATTAGCGAGGTCAAAAGTGGGAAGAGTCATCTTTAAGTAGTAAGTTTGGTAACGATCACTTAGGAGCAACGACCTCTCACCAAACAACAGGAGATGATACAGAAAGATGCGATCGTACTCGATCTTTTTTCACCGACAGGGCGATCGCTCTTTCCTTTATTTTAAGTCATCAAGTTGGCGATCGCACCTTTCTGTACTCAACATCTAATTTTAAACAGAAGTACGATTGCCCTTCTTCCACCTCTTCAACAACTCCGGCGTAACCAAACCTTGCGGAAAAAAGATCGTCCCCAAAACAATCAACAACCCAAAAATAATTAACCGCCCATCCCGCAGAAATTGCGCCAACCAAACCGGCAATCCCTGAATAGTCCCCATTCCCCTCAAAACCTCCGGCAAAGCAGTAAACACCATCCCACCCAAAACTGCTCCCAGAAAACTCCTACTACCACCAATCAACACAGAAGTCAAGTAAATAATACTAGCATCAAAAGTACCTTGACGGGCATTCCAAGTATTCAGGAAATGGGCACTAACAGCACCCACAACACCAGCTAAAACAGCACCTAACGTGAAAGCCAAAACCTTATAAAAAGTTGGGTTAATGCCGATCGCATCCGCCGCCAACTCATCAGCCCGAATCGCGGCAAAAGCCCGCCCCACCCGAATCCGTTCCAGACGATAGACCATCGCCATACTGACCAACAGTAAAGGTAGTACAATCCACAAATACTCGATCGGCGTCGCAAACGGTTGCGGAATCCCAAAAATGCCCACAGCCCCGCCAGTGATATCTAAATTCAGCGATAAAACCCGCAAAATTTCCACAAAAGCAATAGTTGCGATCGCCAAATAAATCCCACTTAACCGCAGCGCCGGAATTCCCACCAAAATCCCCAGCAACCCCGAAACAACCCCTGCAATTATCATCTCCACCAACAGCAATGGCAGTGGAAATAAACCCCCTGTCTGTTGAAAAACCGTTGTAGATAAAATCGCCGCAATATACCCACCCAAAGCATAAAAACCAGGGCTAGCCAGAGACAACTGTCCAGTCATTAAAGGCAAATACAGGGACATTCCCAACATTGCACCCAACAACATCGAGACAATCAAAAACCCGTAAGTAGTAAAAAATTCATTCATAAATTTTTTTATTTCTTAGTCTCTAGGAGAGGGACTTAGTTTGACTCTTAAGCGATTTCAATCGCCGAATTATCTTACACCTTCTGAATCAAACGCCGTCCCAACAAACCCTGCGGTCTAACCAATAGCATAATAAACAATATAGCAAAAGCAACAGCATCCTTATAAGCCGAAAAATCTCCAGGCACAAAAGCCTCCACCAAACCAATTATAAAACCTCCCAAAACTGCCCCAGGAATACTCCCCAACCCACCAAGTACAATCACCGCCAAACCTTTCAAACCAAAAGCAATACCAAAATACGGCCCAGCAATACTCACACTAGAACCGACCAAACTCCCCGCCAAACCAGCCAGAAAACTGCTCACAAAAAACGTCAACACAATGTACCTATCAGTATCAATCCCCAATAAACTAGAAGTTGTCGCATCTTCAGCCACAGCCTGCATTGCTTTGCCAAATTTAGTGAAATTAATTAAGTAAGTTAAGACAGCCACAATCGCAACTGACACCACAAAAATCACTATTTGAACAGTCCGAATCGGAATAGGTTTATCCGCTGTCCCGAAGTTAATTGCAGCAGGTAAATAGCCGTAAGTGTTAGCAGGAAAAGTGTAAATTTCCGCACCTACTAGATATTGGATAATATTGGCGATTGCCACCGCCACACCCAAACTAGAAACCACCGTCAGCAGAGGATCAGAGAGTCGGCGACGCAAAGGCAAAAAAGCAATTCGTTCAACAATTACTCCCACCAAACCAGCCATGACACTTCCCAAAATTAATGCCACAGCAAAAGGCAACTGCACGGGAATTCGAGCATTAGCCCACAACCCATTAAAACCGAAAGTACCTCCCATCAGCGCATAGGTGAAATAAGCACCCAACGTAAATACTGCACCGTGAGCAAAATTAATAATTCCGAGAATAGAAAAGACCAGCGTGTATCCCAGGGCAAAAATAGCATACACGCTGCCGATCGACAAACCATTTAAAAATTGTTGCAAAAACAGAGTTAAGTCCATCACCAGTTAGAGATTCGGCATCAACATTAAATCATTCAAAAACAAACAGCATACAATTTTTACTCTGACTTCTGAATTCCCCCCTTGGGGGCAGCGGGTTTAACCTCAGACTCACACTCAATAACTCATCCGTGTATCTGTGTCAAAATCCGTATCGTGCCTTCATTTCAAAAACTCAAACTTACCATTATTGCCATCAGCCTCCATCTTAATCCGTGCCACATAAAACTCTTTCTGATTAATCTCACCTTCAGGCGTAAAAGAAATTTCCCCCAAAGGCGTATCGTAATTACCACTCAACAACTGCTGATTTAAATTTGTACGCAATTCTGCCAAAGGCTTTTCGCTAATCTTAGACTTAGCATTAATTGCCTTTAATGACTCAACAAAAACTTGTACGCCCGTAAAAGCTTGTGCGCTAAATTGAGGCGGTTCTTTCTTGAATTGAGCGCGATAAGCATCCCGAAAAGCTTTATTAACTTCATTTTCATATTCCGGGCTGTAGGCTTGGGCAATCAAAACTCCATCACAGAGTGCTTTACAAACAGGAAATACATTAGAAGTATTCAGACCGTTGCCCCCAATGATAACGCCTTTGTATCCCAACTCCCGCAATTGCTTAATTAAATTGCCTCCATCGGCTGCCAACCCGGAAATAATTATCAAATCGGGGTTGACATTGATCGCGTTAGTAGCTTGAGATTGGAAATCTGTATCAGTAGTCAAGAATTTTTGGACTGTTGCCAATTCCAGTCCCATATCTTTAACCGTTGTCTGAAAAGTTTCAGTCTCAGATTTGCTAAAAGCATCATTCTGAGCAAAAAACACGGCTACTTTCTTAATATTGGGATTTTGCTTCAGTGCAGCTTTAACTGCATTAGGTGCTACCACTGCCACAGGGGCGGAGACTCTGGCCACATAATCGCCAATCTGGGGAATTCCTTTAGCGGTGTTGGAGGGTCCGAGTACGGGAACTTTTGCTCGATCGGCGATCGGATCAGCACTAAAGGCTTGTTGCGAGAGGGTCGGCCCCACAATACCTACCACCTTATCCTGATTGATCAGAGTGTTGAAGGCATTGATCGTCCCTTGTTCATCTCCACCCGTATCTTGGAACACCAGTCTAATCGGCGTCCCATCCACACCGCCCTTATCGTTGAAATACTTCTGGGCAATTTCCGCGCCAGCTACCTGTTCCTGACCTAGTAAAGCCACATTGCTAGTTTGGGCCACCCCAATACCTATAGATATAGTGTTGGATCTCCCCCCAGGCGAAGCCTCTGGCGAAGCACCGGGAGATGGCGAAGTCGCCGGAGATGCGATAGTAGAGGTTTGGGGAGTGTTCGTCTGACTGCAAGCGATCAGCAGTGAAGCGCAGGTAATGAATAAGCCACTAGGGCGGGCTATAAGTTTTTTCATGAGCGGGCGATCGAACATCTATATATAAAACAGCTACACGTAAAGATATTCTACCCATGCGCGGTAGATACTCCCCTCAAAAGTCCAATCTTGCCCAAAAAAAAGACCCCTTCCCGGAAAGAGGAGTCAGCCAGCGGAGGCAGGATCGGAAATCAGCAGCTCAAACCTTTACTGTGTATAGGTTCCCCAAAAACTCAAAAATATTTTCACAAAACGCTTGACAACACCTTGCGGAATAAGTATATTAATAAAGCGCCAGAAGGGAAGCGGTTCACTGAACCACGAACTAAAGGTAGAAAACTGAACCTAGAAAAAAGAATAGTTTGAAAGCTTAAAGCACTATTAACCTCGTCAAAAAAATCAAGATAGAGAGTAAAAGCGAGAGCTGATATTTAATATCGCAAACAACGAGAAAAAAGTCAAGGGAAAAAAACCAGCCTTGGTGCTGAGTAGAAAGAACTTGACTATAGCCAAAAGAACTCAACAACACGGAGAGTTTGATCCTGGCTCAGGATGAACGCTGGCGGTCT
>NZ_JAUBRB010000020.1:0-105542 GCF_036701585.1 Microcoleus sp. POL10_C6
AGCTGGGTGCGGTGAAAGTCGCACGCCCAGATCTAACTGAGAGGTGCCGGGGATAATACCCCGCATCGACTCAACCAAAAACCGAGCGAGAGCCCACCAGCGGCTTGTCCTTCAATCAACAATGGCACGGAAATCCAGGCTTCTGAACCAGCCTTGGCATAAGCTTCAGCTAAATGAGGATAACGGGCAATTCGGTTTTCAATAGTTTCTACCCAAACAGGTTGCCCACTTCGCACAGCTTCTGCCAGAGGATAGGGTGCATGAATTGAAAAACTGCGCTGAAATTCTCCTATATGCTCATACCCGATCGCTTGAATAATCTCCAGTTCGCTCGCATCCTGGTTTAATACGGCAACCAAACCAGAACTTGCTCCGAGTGCGGACATTCCCTGTTCAATAATCACCTGAGCCACTTGAGCCGAGGTTAGCGATTCAGACAAAGCTGTCATCACCGCCAGCAGTCGAGCCGTCCGGTTAGCAGCGAGGTCGGCGGCTAATTTCGCTTGTTGTGTTTCATTATAGAGACGAGCATTATCAATGGCGATTGCTGCTCGCTGAGCCAAATCTTCAGCCAAAGGAATGTCTTCCAGGCGATAGCGGCGATCGGATTCAGTAAACACAAAGGTAATGCTACCCAACACCCGCCCGCGTGCCTGTAGCGGTGCAATGATGCAGGACTTTAACCCAACTCCACGTAAGATTTCCAGGTATTCAGCATTCGGCACTGTGGCAACTAACTGTTCATCTGTAATCTCAATCCCAATTTCAATCTGTCCTGTTTGCATGACTTTAGCAATGCCATACGCATCATCGAGATGTCTGGGAAAGCGTTGAGCCAACTCCCAGCCAAATTTCACTTTTTCGGGATCTGAATGAGCAACTGCAACCCGACCAATTGTGCGATCGTCATTCAGCAGATCGACACTACACCAATCTGCAAAATAAGGAACTGCCAGCTTTGCAACGCTTTGGAGAGTTTGTTCATACTCTAGCGAAGAGGAAAGGACAGCACTCACTTGGGCTAAAAATGCTGATTGTTGTTGAGAATTCTCTGCTAAAGCACGGGCTGCCTGTTCTTGAACAAGCTGTACTCGTTCGTCTTCGGTTTGCTTGCGTTCCGTAATGTCGCTGAAAGCAGCAATAATATTGATAAGTTGTCCCTCTGCGTCAAACAAAGGGGAAGCATTGATCGAGAGAATCGTGCGAGTTCCATCGGCATGGCTAATGGCCTGTTCAATACCATAAACAGGCTCACCTGTTTGCATCACCCGTGCAAACGGCAGTTCATCTTCTGGGAAAGGATGACCCTCCACGGTTGTAATGATCCAGGATGGATCGTTATAGCCTCGATCCACAAGGTCGCTGCGAGTTAATCTTAAAATCCTCTCTGCTGCCCTATTTGCGGCTATAATCTCTCCCGTAGAATCTAGAATAGTGATGCCATCAGGAATAGTTTGGAAGATGCTGGATAATTGCGCTTCACCCTCACGCAGAGCATTTTCTGCCTGCTTGCGTTGTGTAATGTCGTGCATCACAACAACTGCACCCTGTTTTTCGCCGTTGGCAGCAATAATTGCCTGTCCAGTTGCTAACAGCATTCGTGCAGTTCCCTGCTGCGGAACAATCATCATTTCCACATCACGAACGTTGTGTCCTTGCAATGCCTGGAACAGGGGAATATCCTCTGTATTCATGGGTGTTTTGCCATCGGGCAAATACAAGTTATAATACTGGGCCCATTGAGGCGGTGGAACCGGCTGCTGAGGTAATCCATGAAAATCTTTAGCTGCTTGGTTAAATACCGTCAATATGCCATCGGCATCGCAAGCGACAATGCCAGCTTGAACGTTGTGTAGAATTGCCTTCAAAAAGTCCTGTTCTTTCTGAAGAGTGGCTTCTACCTGCTGGCACTTGGCGATTTCGGCTTTCAATTGTCGATCTAGTTGAGATGTTTGAGTTGTGTCTTGGAAGTAAATAAGTAAGCCATCTTCACTCTTGATGAGGCGAATTCTCAACCACTTGTTGACTGAGGGGTAATGTTCTTCAAACTCGATCGCCGTTGGCGTTACGATCGCTCGATGACAATACTTATATAGCTCAGAGGTAAGATCGACCGAAAATATAGTCCATATATTTTTGCCGATTAGGTGTTGCTGCTTACTGTTTAAAAGCTCCTCTGCTTTATGGTTGACATAGGTGCAGTGCCAATCTGAATTAATAGAAATAAAGGCCTCAGCCATGTGATCGACTATCACCGCAAATCGTCGCGCTTCGAGTGCTTGGCAGTCCGTACATAGCTCTTGAGGAAAATTTACAGTAAGCTCTTCTCGATCGTTCAAGGAGTGTGTACGTTCTACATTCATTGCGGTTAGTCCTGCCTATTTACCTATTATGCCAGCTATTGTTAGGGAATCAAGATATAATATGCCCAAAACCTAAGTCATTCAGTATTTAAGCACAGGGGCGATCGCCACTCATAGGACAGCACTGCTAAAAATTCGTCTTGAATCCGGTTAGCGGCTTCTGCTTGTTAGCGTGCAAGGCGATCGCGTTCTCACAGTGGTTCACTTTCTTGTTCTGCTTGCTTGCGCTTTGTTCACGAATGGGGATGGTGCCGACGAGAATCGGGCTAGCGTTTCTTTAACACCTAACTCCTGCAAACTACGCAACTACTCAGCAACAGCCTCGACAAAACGTGGCAACTATACTAAATCTCTGGCCTAGACATATTCTGTCATTCCTAATTGAGAATGCCAAATCTACCAGTTTGGTTGTAGAAACAACAAAACCCGCTTTGTGGGCGGGTTTTAGGTATGGACAGAAATGGACTCGAACCGCTGACCCCTACAATGGCATTGTAGTGCTCTAACCAACTGAGCTATGCGATCGCCTCATACCAATTTACTATGAAGCTGCATTTAATATAACGCTAAGGATATAGTTCCAACCAAAAAGACATCAGCCTCATTTAGTGTATCTTCATAGTGAATTGGTATCAGCACTTATCCACCGTTAAAAATTTGCTTAGCGGTCAATTTTAACTCTGGAAACACCGCTGATTCAATTCTTTCATCTCCCCGAAACAGCTTAATTTGATACTCACCATCTACTAACTGATAAACCGATAAAGTAGGCTGTTTGGGATAACCAATATAACGGCTACCCCCTAAGCCCAAATAATCTACAATCCCATATTCAGGAATGCTTAATGCTTCATAATCAATCATTTTATGTGCATAATCATCGCGCCAATTTGTGCTGACTACTGCAATAACTAATTTGACCGAATTTTCCTGAGTAATAACTGATTCTCTTTCCCATCAAGACTCATTGGCTTCAACGGCTTGTTTATCTAATACAATCACATCGGGATCGTAGCCAGAGTGATCGCTAAATTTAATTTTAGATTCCTTGGGAATAAACGAAGGAAGTTGTAATCGCCGGATTTCTAAACCCAATTCTATCGCTTGAAAACCCGCGCTGGATGAATGCTTACCAGTGGGATTTGGCATTTAAACCATAAATCCGTTATGTAATTCATAACGTCCGTTTTCTGGTTTTCCTTCCAGAAATTCATCAAAACTCCTGAACTTCGATATCGCTTGAGTCATGGTAAAGTCTCCCCTGCTCTAATATCATTTGATTTTGATGCAGTAGGGTGCGTCAGATTTTTAAATTCATGATCTAACTAATAGGTTAATTGTCGAGCGAAAGACAAAACTCTCGGTAGGAGGGCAAACCTAAAACCCTGGATTTATAAATGATTGAAATTCATGGACACAACTGGACTCGAACCAGTGACCCCTACGATGTCAAGGTTTAATTGGCATCGCTCAAACATATACGGGATATAGGATTTAAGCATTTTAAATAACTGATATATCAATTTAATCGCTTTTTTTAGATTTAGATTCTTGATTTTGTTGATTTTCTTCGCGAATCCTTAACCATTCCAGCAGTCCCATGCGAACGATCGAAGCCAGCGATTGACCCGGTTCGATCGCCTGAGCTCTAAGTCGCTCGCGTAACCCACCCACATCAAATGTGAGCCGATCGCGAGTATCCCTACTTTTTCCTTTTTTACTGTTTTCCTCGCTCATGAATCTAGCATATTCGATGAGCGAAACAAATCTTAGCTAAATATTCAAGTTTTTTCTTGACGCAACATCCATTGGATGTTACAATTTGTTGAAACGCCCAGAAAAGTGTTGATACCACTTTTCTGGACTTTCAACCAATGTCGGTACACGACACCAGGAGACAGAATTATGTTACTACAGATGACGCAATTGGCGTATCGGAATGAATATCCGATCGTAGTAGAGCGCCAATTCAATCCAAATTCCCAGGTAAGAGGGTTCGGGGGAACAGCGGTAGAAGCAACCCAGAAAATTTGGGACGAAAGACGAGCTTTGGGATACTGGGACGCAACAAAAGCTTACCCGCAGGGACAAGAAAACCACTCAGTGCCACAAACTCAGTCTGCTAAGCCTGAACAACCGCCGAAACGTGGTGCTGGCAGGCAATAGATTCATTTTTTTTACTCTATCGTGAGCTACTTGAAGGGCTCAAAGAAAGGGTACTAAAAGTAGCTCATGAGATACGAGAAAAAGTGTCGAAAGCCGTTCACAGTCCAGTATCAAGACGAAGCAGGAAAAGCAAATTACTGGACTCGATCGCAAATAAAGCAAATTCTGGGAAGCATCGGCCGTAAAAGTAGACGCAAACCAGTACCAATGTCGGAAGCGACATTTAAACGCCGACTGACACTGCTAGAAGAAGAATGCCCAGAATGCGATCGAGTGCTTCATTCCCGTAAATTTTCAGATTTTCAGAAACGGTGTCTGGTTCAGGTCGAAGAAATTTTCGTTGCCTGCGATCGAGATATCGACAAAACACGTAAATACTTGCAAAACGTAGGACTTAACATCAATGACTACACTATCTAGAGTTGAGCTGAAGTTTGAACTCGGACTAGGCAAAGTGTCCGACATTACCACCGTCCGCAAAGCGCTCGGTCATCGCAAATGGCAAAATGCTCAGGTCGAAGGAGTCGATATCGACGAAGTACGGGAATATTACCGTCTGATTCGTGAAGAACTTAAGACCCCGACTGACGCATTGATCGAAATCGCTTCCAAGCGCACCGGATACGCTGAGCACTGTGATGATATCAACGATGGTGAAATTGACCATTCTCAAAACCGCGACGGACAGGAAGAAACCAGTCAGCTAGTCGTTGCAGTCCGAGACGCAACATCTGAAGCAGCTTTGGCGATGACTGATGTGGGTGCTGCTGCTGCTGCTTCCGTCGTTGATGCCTTCTACATCTCCCTGGGAGACAACGTAATCGATCAGCTTAAGTCTCGATCGACCAATACTCGCGCTAACTTCCGAGAAATTGTTAGCTCTGTCCAAAATGCTCCGCTCGATCTCCGCAACGGTAGCTTGCCAGGAAAAAAAACAGCACCGAAACAGATCACTGGTGCTTGGGGTTAATTGAATCCTGCATAGAATTAGCTACCGCTTTTAGCAATCGGCTAATTCTAGAGGAGCAAGCTCGTTCAGCTAACCGAGAAAAGTTACTTATGGCTTTGGTTATTTACGCGAGTTTGCTCTCCTCAGATTCATCAAAGTGTAATTGCTCTGACAAACATTCAAAGGAAAACACCATGATAATGATTCCTATAACCTCTGATAAGGTTTATGATTGGGACCCAAACCAGAAAGTTTACGTTTACACGGCTGATTATAAATGTTTGGAACTGTGCCGAGTAATTGACCTCGATTTGTCTCCATTAGGCGATCGGACTCGATTTCTGGAACCAGTAGACGATAACTTGCAACTCTGTACACCAAAACAACGAGAACTACCTCCTAATTGCGTCGGAGGTAGGCATTGTCCCTATCCAGAAACCTGTTACCGTTTCGAGACAGAACAGCAAGATTATGAATGTACATTCCCCTCTGAAGCCGACATTTTGATACTGGGTGATTGTTGGGAATCATCCCAAGCATGACGATGGAAATAACACCTGAAATACAAGCCATTCTGAATTTTTTGAAGGAGTTTGGGAAAGGCAGTACAGCCGAAATTTCTTTCTGTACTGTAATCGCAGAATGGCGAGTAGAAATTGATGTTCAAGATATGTCTGATGAAGGTTGGGTAAGACTTTCAACTGATAGCGAAAATAACACAGTCGTAACGATTGTTAACCACAGCAAGGATTATTGACCATGACCATGAATGACCTATTTTCGACAGATTCAACAACCACAACTAAGACGGAATCCGGCACTCCCTGGATGAGTAGAGCTATCCCAGCATTGGTAGTTGGTTTCGGTGCATTCTGCTATCAAACGGGATATCAAGATGCTCTCAAACAAACACCTCCGACGATCGTACACGGCAATCAAACAGTTACTAACACCAAGGTTTATCAAATTTCCCCGTCAGTCGGTATTGGCAGCCACAATAACCGTCAAACAGTCGAGTCGATTAACTAGGAGCTAATTATCATGCCTAAAAGAATCAGCACTATGAGCAATGACCAACTTCAAGCCGAACGCGACGCGAACGAATTGCTCAAAAATAAGCTGAAAGATCAAATAGCAGTTGTGACTGATTCAACAATTTCTCTGCAATTGCATCAAGAACTTTTGCAACTTTCCAAACGCAATGAAAAATTAGCAGCACAACAAGTTCTTTTGATGAGAGGCGGAAAACTCAAAAAACCGATCGATATGTCCCTTGAGGAAATTGAAGCTGAACAAGCAAAAAATAAAGTTACGATCGCCCAATATGAACAAGAGTTGACCTCCACTGATTTTGAGACACGGTTTAATGCTAATCAAGAACTACGGAATATTTATACACGTAACAGAGGATTAAACAAACAACGAATCGCTCTTTTGAATCATTCGATCGCACTTCTGAGACAAGAGTTAAATGCGAAATAAAAACCCTAAAGCTACTCTAATCCTGAAACACCAACGGCAACCTAAGCAGCGAAAACCTAAGAGAAAGAGTGATTATGTCCCAGGGTTTAATTACATTTTTCAAGACGGTTATCTATCCAAAGTAGGTTTGAGTGAGACACCCGAATCCCGTCACTATTTCCTATCACGAGAGTACCAAGCTCCGTTAAAAATTAGGGCGATCGTATTCACAATGAATATGAGACTGACAGAAAAGACGACACACAATATTTTTAAGCGTTGGAATGTTCACCGCGCTCCGGGATTAGATGGTAGGACAGAATGGTTTGAAGCCCCTCCTTACAGAATTTTACTGATGCAAATCACGCTATTTGTTATCTGTTGGGTGGTCAACTTCGCTTACTTCGCTCTGACTATTTTAATTTTGATGCTCTTTTTCTCTCTGGTTTTTAGATAATGATCGAACATATCTTGAAATTATTCCCAAATCTGTTGGCTTCTCAAGAAAAAGTTGCTCAAGTTTCCCGAAAACTGAGTAATAAAATCTATCAAAATTGTGAACATAATGCTCAACATCTACTGCCAGGTTGCTATTTCTATGCAGGGTTGCAAATTAAAATCAAGTTTTTTTCTGCATATTCAGAATTCCTGAAAGAAGAGATCGAATGTTGGGATTGGTTAGTCTATGACGGTTTTGGACAAGTAGTTCTAAAGAGTGGGATCGGAGAGACGAAAGATGATGCTATAGCTTTAGCTCAAACTTGGACAGTCCAATTTCTTGAGGGCAATATACCATCCCAAATTAGCAAAGGTAATCAAAATGCTTAAGCAAGTTTTGAATTTGGTGCCAGTCAAGATTCTTGAAAGGATTGGTAGCTCGATCGTAGAAATCTTACACGAAAAAGATGAGCTACGGAATTGGCAGCCGGATCAATCCGATGTAGCCGAAACTTTCTTTTATCTCGGTTTAGAAATCAAAATCGTTGCCTGTGCAAAATTGAATTACTGGTACTGGTATTGGTTCGTTTGTGATGGTAGAAGCGCTGACATCCTCAGAAATGGAACAGCTACTACTGAAAATGACGCGTAGCTTGCGGGCGCGTAGCGCATCGCCCTAGCTCTGAAATGGGCAAATGCGTTTCTAGCTGATGATTCTGATACTTTAGCTGAGGAAGAAATAGATGTTTAATTGGCTATTCGGCACACCTCAACCAATCAATCAATATTCTCGAAACATTTACGTTTTCAGCAGCCGTCGCCCAACCCAAATCTTTACACTTTATGCTGACACGGAAATTTGCGTGATTCATGCAATGAAACAAGTTGAGCGCCAACTCCCCAAACCCGAACCGGGAGAAATGGTCAAAATTACAGCTTACTTAACACCGAATGGAAAACCCGAATAATGCGTAAAAATCTCAAACCAATACTGAGTCTGTTGCCCGATTCGATCGTCCTGTCAGTCACCAAACAGTTGTTGATTTACCTAAAGCTGAAAGGTGCAATTACCGAATGGGTGATAGATCCACCAATCTCTGACGAATATGACCATTGTGGATTGATTATCCGTTTGCGATGCTTCCACATTGACGGAGAGGAACCCTGGAGCGAACAGTGGAACTGGTTTGTCTACGACGGTATGTATCGGTTTCTTGATCAAGGGATGACCTATAACTCCGCTGACTCCCTCCTAGCAGCCAAAAGGTGGATTAACGATTTTATGGAGTATGACGATGAAGAATTGGATTAGGTAAGCAATAATGTTAGATAAATTCTTGAATTTATTGCCCGATCGCATCATTAGCCAACTAGCTATCAAACTCTTGCTTAATCTCCAAGCTAGAGGTGTTGTAGAATCCAACTCTAATTCTGATGAGGAGTATGAATATTTAGGCTGGGTAATCAAACTGAAATGGAGTGAATCAACAAAGCAAATGAATTGGTGTATTTGCGATCGACTGAAACAGCCTTCTGAGCCAACACAATTTAACTAACAGGAAAGATAATGCAACAACAACTCGACCAAGAACAAGATGTATTGACTTACCTTCTCTCAACCTTAGTCGGTGGCGCTCTTGATGCTGAAGGTGAGCAAATGTTAGCTGATGTTTTCAATCTCACAACTGCTGACTTGAACCAACTCACTCCCCAGGGCTGGGCTGCGATCGGCGATCGGGCAATCCAAGCAAAATGGTTTCTTGACCACATCACCGAAATCAAAGAGAAATTCAAGCTACTCATTGACGCACAAATCTGTTTCCGTGAGTTTCAAGGCTGGCTGATGGAAGCTGGCTATAAAGGCGCTGAGAAAATTAAGAAAGCTCAGATAGATGTTGCCGTTGCTCGTGCCAAGTATGGCGCAACAGTTGAAGTCCAAGATTATCGACTTACGAAAAGCCAAGAACAATTCACAGGGGAAGTTGAACAAGATAAAATTTTCTGGGACAACACAGTAATTGCTGCCCTTGCCAAGAAAGTTGCCGAAGTTGACGCAGCCACTCTAAAGATGCAAGGAAATCCAGAATTTGCTGCTGAATTAGCAAAATGGAAAGAAGATGAAACCAATATCTATAAGCAAGCTTCATACGGTCTGAAACACGGCACTCATGGCTTGAGCCATCCATCTCTCGGCGGTTCGACTTCCGCTCCGCTCCAAATTAGTCAGTCAAATTACGCTCAACCTCAATTTGTTTCAGCTTCAAGTGCAGCTACACAACGATCGGCAGTACAACGCTCAGCAAAAACCAAAGCGAAGGATTCCATCAACGTAGCGGTTAACTGGTCAGGCGACATGGCAGGCAAAGTTAATGGTGTTGCTTCGCAGATAAATCGTGGTTTCTCAAAATTTACTAAATTTTTCAGAGGTGAAAGTTGATTATTTCTAAAGGTCACGTTTTCAAAGTCGTCAGCTCGATCGATTACAAGAACGGCGCTGCTGCTACGACAAACACAGGCTGGGTAACGACAGATGACCATCAACCGGGAATAAAAGTACCCAACCGCTACGGATATTTAGTAGTTGCTGAAGCTTCCGCAATACAGAATATCGAGATTTGCCCCAATTGTTGTCTCCTCTACGGCAAAACCTTCAATAAATGCACCAACCATGTTTTTACAAACTCCACAATTACCACAAAACCCGAAGCCTGCTGTACAACAACCACAGCCACCGAAAGAAGCACTCGTTTTTAAGCCGTCAGCGCAACTGAAACACCTCAAAAATGTCAACAACTGGCTATTTTTGGTAGTGAATTTTGCGATCGGCATTGGCATAGCAAATGTGTTTCGGTTCTTTCCGTCACATATTTTCTTAGGAATCGTGGCGATCGTCATCGGCTCTCTCAGTCTGTTTTTCATGTCGCCAGCCGATCGCACTTATGTCGGACTGTGGCGGACTGGCGGTGCAGCACTGGCGATCGGAGGCATTCTCTGCTTCTGGGATTTGTATTATCTCCTGACCTGGCAGCATGGTTTGACGATCGCAATCTTTATCATCGTCGCCATGTGGATCATTGGTGCTGGTAGTAAATAACACTTGCCTCCCTGTTGCTACGGCTGTACTGGTTTGAGTAAGCAGCAGGGAGATTTTAAGTCTTGGCATCACTCCTCACTCATCAGTCATCACTCATCAGTCATTAGTCATCGGTCATCAGTCATCGGGCATCGGATCGGAAATCGCGCGCGTATCTCGCGCATCGGATCGGAAATCGCGCGCATCTCGCGCATCGGGCATGGGCATCAGGTATTGGATTTTGGGTATTGGATTTTGGGTATTGGGGATTGGGTAAAGGATAGGAGTCATCAGTCATGGGTAACAGGGTCACGATCGGATCATTTTTTGGAGCATTTTGCTCTTTGGCGCTGGCATTGATGCCGCTTCCGTTCGATCGCTGGGTGGGAGTTCGCCAAGCCAGCTCTCTCGCTGCGATCGGCTGCGGATATTTTGGCTGGCACGACAGCCAGAAAAAAAAGGAACAGCTCGAACAAGAAGAACTCTGGCAATTTGAGCAGCGACTGAAACAGCTAGCGCTTGATGCTGCTGTTAACTCCGCACTCACCGATGTCCTGGTTGAGGAGGTAGTGGTCAAAGAGAAGCTTCGGGCTAATGCCTCTGTTGAGGTCTACAAAGCCGAGACTCAGCAGAATTATGTCCGGGTCATGGCTCACGATCACCCCGCTATTCTTGAGCATCTTCTTAAATCTTCACAACCCTCAATACCAGAAACAAAAACAGATTTTGATTCTCAGTCAGAAACAGAAACAGATTCTATTTCTGATTCTGTTGTTGATAGTGTTCCGGGTGGGATGGATGGTGCAGCAAGAGAGAAAACAGTAGAAGAGAAGAGAGCGGAGTATATAGCTGCTGCCCGATCGAAGCTGTTGCAATTGATTGAAGAGCATGAGGGAGGATGGATTGCACAACTGATGCACAAACCCATCCTAATTTATGGGGATATGGGTAGCTTTAAAAGTTACTTCGCAGCTTTTTTAGCACTGTGCCGGCATTATTTGTATGGTCACAAAATCATCTCGATCGCTGACCCTCACTTCCACCAAAATTATGATGAGTGCTGGAAAACTCTGGTTAAGCTAGGCGTTCCCGGCTACGGCGCAAATCAAAACTTTGAGGAAGTTGGCGCACAACTTAACGCCATGTACGATCGATTCAAAGTCAGAACTCTAAAAGATGATTGGCTGACCTCTATCTTTGATGAAATGACACAATATGGCTTTGAAGAAGGTACGGCGGAACCTGCCAGCAAACTAACCAGAAAAGTTGTTGGCGACCCTCGCAAAGGCAAAGAAGCGCCCATCTTCATTGCTCACAATGATACTAACGCTGCTTTCGGCGGTGGTGACGGTTTCAGTAAATCTGTCAACTCAGGAGTTATCAAACTTCAATTACGATCGAACAGCAAATATCAGCCACTTTTTAAAGGAACTATTTCGGGTATCAAAGATGAAGAGGGAGAGTGCATCAAAGATTTGCCTATTTCTATTTTGCCGGAATGGATACGTCCTGAATGGGTCTATGAGTTATTTAATGGCTTTACTTCAGACTCTGACAATCAAGTTATTACTTCAGCCGTTGACCATACAGAATCTCAACTACAATCTCAATCACAATCTCACACAGAAACTCAGACAGAATCTCAACCACAACCGGAAATACAATCAGATATAGAAAGACTAAATCGGGCATTAAATCAGGCTGTGTCGTGGGATTATTGGTTAGCGGAATCAACAACTGAAGAACTCGATCGACAAATAGAGTTACATCGATCGCAGGCTGGTCAAAACTCAGATAATTTACCAGATAATTCGGCAGATAACTCAGGTGAAGAATTATCACCTTCGGATAACCTTATCAAAGCCGAGATAAGTCCGAAACCCTTACCCAGAGAGAATTATCCGGTTATCTGGGATGCGGAAGATTTCTCAAGATTACTGCCAAATGAGTCAGAAATAGCACTTTTTGACCGCATTTTGAAATTATCAGATAAATATACAAGTCCCAGCAAACTCATACAAATCGGTTTGGGTTTCACCCAGGGGAGAAGAAAGCCTCGAAGTTATTCAGATGTAGGTAAAAGGTGTTTTCAATACCTGGTAATGAAACACGGCTCACCTTCTCTGATTGCTAAATACAAGGATTACTTGGAAAAGAGGTAGGTTCATTTCGATCGATATCAAATGTCAGTCAATCAATCAATCACACAAAAACTAGGAGACAAAATGCGTAAACCAACAGCAAGCGAATCAGTATTTTTGGCGGGAACATTGACAACAGCTTTATTAGCAACTGGTGCAGTTGTCCCCGACGTAATCCAAGAATTACAAGAAGACGCGAAGCAAACAAGTGAAGAATTGAAGCGCCGAAACTTACCACATCCAGCCGATGTTTTCACTGCTGGATTAATTACAGGTTTGGTTGCTGGAGCGATCGGAGCAACAAAGGTTATATCGGATAAACTGAATAATCCCTAATTTATAACCACAAATAAATCTCCTAGTAAAATCACAACTTAAAATGATTGTACTATGAGATTTATGGATGAATTTTACGGATGAAACTTATGAATCAGTTAACAGTTTTCCTGTTAGGTATTTTAGTGGGAGTTTTACTGATATTCTTACTCTGTCAGTTCATTGAGTAGATATTCAGGATGTGGTTGATACTTTCTAGGTTTCTCAACGCGAGGCTGTTTATTACTAAAGAAGCCCCAAACAATTAACGCTATTCCAGCGATAAGCTGACCTTTTTCGTTATCAAGGTATTTACAAGCTACAAGTAATTCGGCAATGCCTGCAACAGCTCCTAAAAGACTGGAGATAAGATCTAACTGCTCAACAGTTAGTTTTCTATATCTTAATTTCATAATTAGTAATTGATTGAGTTAGATAGTTGAGTCTGTATCTTCAAATTGTTGTTCGATCGTCTGAATAACATTGCAAGTAGGCATCTGTAACTGTCTTTCAATAGCTTCAAGTCTACAATCTACCGTAATCGCTCGAAGTTTATTTACATCTTGCCATCGTCGCATTTTGTACCCGACATTAAGAGTATCGGTTTCTTGTTTCTTCATTAAATCATAAGCAAATCTTTCAATTTTATGAGTTAAACTATCCTTAATTTGTCTAGAAGCTAACCAGAAAATATAGGTTGAAGCAATCGTGATAACACCGATCGAAGCAGCAATATAGTCAAGAGTTTCTTGTTTCATTTGTGCATAAATTACTGTTAGCGAGGAGCAAACAATTTATCACCCGGAATAATAGTTGTCGGATAGATAAACTCGGGGTCATGTCTGTATCTTGGGTCAGACTTGACCCGATCCATGAAGTCAAAGTGTTCAGTAGAATCGCGACCGACGAAACACCCAGCCCCGGCAGTATGAATATCATCGACTGGATGATCCCAACCATGATGTTGATTGATGCCGAAGTAACCCTCATGGATCGCATCACCGGTTCTCATCATGTCTCGATTCCAATCCCGGTGCACTTTGACAAGTCCGACCTGGATAAGAGCTTCGTGGGGGTTAGAGTAGCCATGAATTCCGACTTGCCATGCCCAATACTGCCCAAAGGCAATTCTGGCGGCTCCATTAGGGTTCATGGGGTTGTCAGTGTAGTAGTAGCCTGGTTCGGTTGTCGCTTCCCAAGCAGCTTCGATCGTCGGCAGTCCATCACGAAAGACTAAAAGCAGTCGCGCATCGTTGAAATGGTTGGGAGTATCAGCGTTAAGAGTTCCGTCCGGGTCCATCCCTTCCACATAAATTATGTTTTTTTCTGCCACTTTCCGAGCCAAGCTATAATTCTTGGCTTCCATATATCTGACAATTCTTTCAGCTAATTTCATTGTTTTTCAAGATAAGCTTATTTTTTTGAACTCGTTAGGAAGAATTAGGTCAGGGTCTGACCAAAGACCTAATTTCTTACGATTAGCGCTAGCAGTTTCGGTGATAATCCCTTTGAGTACAGCCAACTCTCGAATGTTGTAGGCGAAACGATTAAATGGGACAAAACTTACTCCCATTCCACTTTTGCATTGCAGGATTTGAATGTTGGTTGCCACCGAAATTTTCTCAAGGTAACAATCACATACCCAGCGATCGTATTGGTCTTTTTCGATCGGAATTGAAATTATTGGTTTGCCTGCGACCAACTCCATCAAGGCAGTTTTTGCTTTTTGCGCCCATTCCCAGTGTTTAAGTATTCTGGGGTCTGTGCTATTTATTCCTGACCTTTGAGCTTCAGGAGTATCTATCCATCGTAGTCTTACTCGTAAATCAGCACCTCGAAAGTCTAGGGTTAAAGTATCACCATCAAATATAAATTTTGAAAAACAGTTATATGCAGTTCCTGGAGTAATCATGGGCTCAGCCTCAGAAGTATTTTATTTATTGTAATTTACTTTTTAGGCTGAGGAACTGGTATTAGAATTGAACCCAAATAGGTTGAATCCAAAGCCGTTTACTATCTCTCCAGCGCTTACCATGACCTGATTCTAACACCCTCTAATGCCCTTGTCTCCAGTGGCTACACGGAGAGAAATGAGTTCCTTTTTCTGCGGATAATACCGAGAAATTTTGATAGTTTTTACCCAGCCATCGGGGATATATGACATTAAAAAAACTCCGATCCCTCGGCATAATTTCTTACTTTTAATTTTGATTGTGGAGTCAGTTACAGGCATTAATAACGCTGGTGTCAATCCCCAAATCAAGAGTATATTAATTACCAAATTGCGAATGGGTTGAAGAAAAACTTTATCATCGATCGAAAGAGTAGGTTTACCGAAGTTTGCGTTTTCATCCTAAATCAAAGTACCATCACTTTTAACACCAGTTCCTGAAGGCCACACAGTTTCATAAGAATCAACTGTGCAAATCTGAAAATATCGACCGTGTTTCAAGGCAAATTGTTTAATTTCGATGTTACTCCACTTGCCATAATTCCAGCTTGGATAATCACAATCACTACACGAAACCGTCAGATAATCCACTTCAGTACCATCAGGCGTGTGAATTAAGCCTTTGGGTATGGCTAGCAGGAAACTAGGTAAGGATGGTTGCCAACCTCTCAGGATACCAGGTTTAGCAAGTGCATTTGTCTGATCGAATGCTGTAATTAGCTGCTGGGTCAAGCAATAAATAGGAGCATCTTTGATAAACCAGAGAGCTGTTCGGTAGCTATGGATGAATGCAGATAAATCAACTCTGAGATATTCAACTGTGCAACTTGACAAAGCTACTGAAATAATTCCGCTTAAAGTCTGCCAATTGATGTACTTCGGAGGCATTTTGTAAGCCCGATCGCCCCTAATTTCTTTGAGTAAACCTTTGTAGATATTCTCAAACATTTTCAGGCTGCGATCGCGATTAGGATTGTTTTCGTCAAAGATGATTGATTTTACTTTCATGATTTGGCTTCAAATGTTAACGTAAATGATTCGAGTTCTCTCCGCTGGCATCCGTCTCAAGTTGGCTTTAACTCCATAACTTAGACCGTCATAAACTGCCAACATATAATCTGCCGATCGACTCATTTCAATATCTTGACGTGGATATCGACCTACATCAATGATTTGATGACCGAAACTTAGACCGCTTCCTGTTTCATAAACTTTAACGTTGCGATATTCCAGAACATTTAGGAATGCTAAAGCTAGTTGATCGAAACCCCGATAGTTCCCGATTAAGATGGTAGCCTTTAGCTTTGTGATATTATGAATTCGCGTCCACATTTCCGCGTTCATTTTCTCAAGTCTTTCGGTTCCCGTGAGAAATACTTGCATTGACTTAGGGTATAATTGATTTGGTTTTTACTGATCTAATTGACTGTTACAAGCGCGATGTAACAGTCACTTTTTCTGACAACTTTGCTAAATTCTTTTGAGAAGCATGGCAATTCGATCGTACCGATCAGCATGGCAACCGTTATCAAAAATGCCAAAGTTCTTTTGAGAATAGTTGATACCGAGTACCGAGATAATGCAGTAGTGACTGTAATAAGGGAATAATATTGAACCTAAATATGGCTCCATATATTCCATTTCATACAAAGCTCTGGCGGTTAGTTTTTCATACTGTTGTTGGGTGTTTTGCCCTAAAAGTTCTAAGGTTTGAGTGTTCATTGAGCAAGGGTTAACTAAAAGACTGCTACTCTACAGCGAAGCTCCACGACGATAATAATTAAGTTTTTGGAGTGCTGTAAGTTGCTCGATCGACCACATATTGGCTAACAATTGACCGATTTCATCGTAAGTTTCGTGAGATTTAGCAGCATCAAAGCCCTGAGTTTTATTGACGATCGAACAAGTATTGCGGTAATAGCGAAATAATGCTTGTAACTCTGGTTCGATAGTGAGTCTGTCCCAGCGTAGTCGGTTAGCTAATCTCAGAGCTGGTCGATCGTCTGGAATATCTAAAGGATGGATTAACCCATAAAAGGCAGCTTCTAAGTCGGAATTGTCAATTTTGGTGAGATAGGGCAGTGACATATTATTGTTCCAAACGTTCACTACCCTACAGCGAAGCACTATTGACGCTACCTGGCACCACGACTGTAGTGATTTACTTTCCTTTCTTCTGTTTCTTGTTCGATCGACCACAGCTTAGCCAAACGCCGACCAATCTCATCATATTCTTCTATGCGAGAGTGGTAAAAACCATAACCTTGTCCTACATATCCTTCATCACATCCAAATGTTAGAAAGATAAAACATCGATCGTCATAGGAAGGGAACAGTTCACCCAATACGGGTTTAATATGTTCCTTTTCCCAGCGAAGTTTAGCTGTTAATTCCTGAAATACTAAGTCTGCATCAAATCTAGGAGTAGATTCAGGCTCAGGCTCAGGAAAGTTTTGATTTTTCTTGGGAATATGAATCGCCATTTTAAGTCTCCATAACTTACAGCTTTACAGCAAAGCACTATTTACCACGACTGTAGTGATTGATTTTCCTTGTTTCGGTTACTTGGTCGATCGGCCACATTTGTGCCAACCGCCGACCAATTTCATCATATTTTTCTAAGCAATCCCGATAATTGCCATAACCGGGCCCCACATATTTTTCGTCACAGTGAGGAGTGAGAAAGATATAGCAGTAATCTTTGTAATAGGGATAAAGTTCCTCTAACTCTGGCTCAATATTTTCTATTTCCCAGGCTAGTTTTGCTGTATATTTCGCGAACATTGACTCCTTTGGTTTGGATTCTGATGTATTAGGCTCAGGCTCAGGGTCAGGGAATTGCTTTTTCTTAGGAATGTGAATTGGCATATTAACTCTCCAAAACTTACAACTTTACAGCTTTACAGCGAAGCACAACTCTGTCTCTCTGCCCTATAAGAGGACAGAGACAGAGTGGTAAGTGTTAAAAGCTATTAGAACGGCGGGGGTGATTATGATATTGCCGTTCCTGTTTCCGTTGGCGTTCCCGATCGACATGGCAAGGAACGCAAACGCATTCAACTTCTAAATGGTTGACGGCATCGTAGCCCTTATAGTGGTCATATTCATGGAGTCGTAGCTTGCGGGGCGGTACGCCATCGGGCCCTAAATGACCACAATCCACGCACGGGATATTACGGGCATGGGGCAATCTGTCGCATCTGACTGCGTAATTTACCCGGTTACGGGCTTGGGTTTTGTCGCCATCTCTACCCGGAACCTGGGAAAAGCCTCGGGATTTGCGTATCTCGATCGGAATAGGCTGATACCTTTTTCGTAGCTTGCGGGCGCGTAGCGCATCGAAGGCTCTGCGACAGCTTCTGCAACGGTTGTCTTTGCCGTCCCGCGCATTTTTGCTTTCATTAAACAAGTTCAGCTTTAGCCAGGATTTGCAAGAGAAACACCATTTCAGACCAGACTTAAGATTTTGCTGATATTCTTCAACAGAAATTCCAATCTTGGCAGCAGCGATTTTTTGTCCGCCGACTTTATTGAGTGCCATATTTATTGAAAGATTCTAGGCAGTAGAAAAGAAAAACCTCTGACAAACGATCGGCGCAGGTCAGAGGTTTTTCTCAGGCAGGATTAGACAGAGAGAAAAGACGGCAACATTTTGAGTTGCGGGACAGGAAACTGACGAAATCTGACATCTTCGGGAAATTCTTCGATATTCCCGCCTTTTTTATCTTTGAGCTTCAGTTCTTCGTAAGTAGTCGCTACTCCTTCGATATAGGTAGAACCGAGAACAGGATTTGAGCCAAGTTGTTTGACAAATATCGCCACGTCTTCAGCGTTTTGACATTGCTTAACCATGAATCGAATCCATTCGAGTTGACAAGCACGTACATCATGTCCAGATTCACCGCCGATAATTACCTGGTGGATCAAATCTAGCCATTCCTTCTTAAGTTTCACGAATTCCAGTAATGGCTCAGCACTCAAAAACCAAACTACTGCTGGGGTTTGTAGCAGATAAGGGATTCGCTCATTAGCAGTTTTCTGATTTTCGATCGTAGTGCCGAGCCAGAGATTCGGAATCGGCCAGACAAATTCTGCCTGGGGTAACTTCAGCTTCCGTCTCAATTCTTCAACAATTTTTCTGATTCGTTCTTTAGCCGATCGGAAATATTCTGGCATCCGCTCTGGGCGTTTTGTGAGCACCTGGAAGGTATGCTGAGGAGCTACCACCATATAAGCAAAAGCTAAATCGAGCCATTCATTTTTGACCCAATGCCCGAAACAGTCAGTCATGGAAAACATGAAAACT
This sequence comes from Microcoleus sp. POL10_C6, assembly GCF_036701585.1. Classification (NCBI taxonomy): domain Bacteria; kingdom Bacillati; phylum Cyanobacteriota; class Cyanophyceae; order Oscillatoriales; family Microcoleaceae; genus Microcoleus; species Microcoleus sp. POL10_C6. The sequence continues at coordinate 19,164 of NZ_JAUBRB010000020.1, forward strand.
TTTTCGCCTTTTTTCATTTTCACCAACTTTTCCATGACGATCGAGGAGAAAATCATGTTGACTGGGACTGTCCCGGTGTACGGCAACCCACTGGCAAAGATGAAATAGTTGCTGAGGTTCATTGCCTCGGCGTAACAGTTCGCACAGCCTGGGCTTATTTTCTCGCACCAGTGTCCACCGTGTTTGCCATCGGCTTTGACTAAGTGGATTGGATTAGCCGTGATGCCCGTCCATTGAATATTGCTCATGTTTTTCAGGTTGTTGAGGGTTATCGCTTGCGTTAATTAATGCGCGTATGTGTATATAGGAGAAGCTTCGGATTGGCTGATTGGATTTGAGATAGGGGGAATGTCGATCGGCTCCATCTCTGTTCGTAGCTGGCGGGTGTGAAGCGCATCGAAGTTTTCACAGAAGATTGAGTAGTTTCAGTTCGTAGCTTGCGGGCGCGAAGCGCATCGCCGGATTGATGACGATCGAACTGAACTAAGGTGAACTAAGGTGAACTAAAGTGAACCAAGAAGCTGATTGAGCCAGGATTACTCCCAGCTCAACACAGATTATTTACCTTTAAGTTGCTGTTGCTTGACAGGCTGTTGAGCTTCAATGACTTCAGCAGTGGCATTACCCGGTGCAATGGCTAAATGAGAAGGAGCAGCAGAACCTAAGCACATTGCCTGATTCTCAATGAGTCGAGGATCGGCACAATGAAGGATACCGTTCTTTTCATCATCAAAAATCATTCGAGCAGCTTTTACGGCAGCTTCTTCAAATGGATTTGAGATCGGACGAGTCGTGACGGCTAAGTAGAAGTAAGGGCCATAATTGCCTTCACTTTGCACCATCTCGAAACGGAAAATGTTCGAGAAATAAGCTTCTGATGCTTTTCGGAGTGCATATTCGTTGGGATCGCCTTCCATACCTTCTTGAACCCAAGAATTGAATGCTTCACGTCCAAAAGTTTCGACTAAGCCTTTCATCTTGTCCTGAGATTGACGATGGATGAGAAAGGTGCTTAACTCAGAGCATTTTTCATGAAAATGAGTCTTCATTCCTCCGGCGACTGGGATTCCCCAAACTTCGGTAAACTGTTCATTTTCATAGTGAGGTTTGAAACTTAGCGTTTTCTGTGCGATCGCGCAAATTGCCATCTCAACAAATTCACCACGGGTCAAGCCAGCTTTTTCAGCTTTACTGCTGTTCATTCCTTTAGTTTCGCCAGTAACAAACATCCCGAATTCCTTGGAGCAGTTCGCTCTGTAACGGCTGGGGATTGTGGGAATACGAAAAGCGAATCCGTCGATCACAATTGGGTTTTGCATGATTTTGTTTCTGGTTAAGTTTGTAGTTTGTTTCTGTTCTGTTTCTGTTTCTGTTTCTGTTGAGTTTCTTTCACTAAAAAGCAAAAGAAACTCAATATCTCAAAGCGAAGCACTACCTTGGTTTTAGGTTTATTTTAACTCTTTAGGCAATGAACATAAACGGCTAATCCTGGGACTTTATGTTCAGTTTTATTGAGTGCGATCGCCCGCTGTTTCTCTAACATTTCTAAGTACGGAGAACTGAGAAGCGCTTCATGTTTTGTTTCTGCTTCAGCAAGCATTTCTTTCAAATCATTAATGTAAGCTTGACTGTTTTCGATAGAGATTGCATTCGATCGACATAAGTTATCGTATTCACGGCTGATATCCTCATCAATCCGAACGACACTAAGATTCTCGTTATCGTAGCGAGTGCGAAGTTGAATAACGATTTTGGCATTATCATCGTTAAAGACTACGTTTTTGCGAGCTTTCTTAGACTCAATAATCTCGAAAGCTTCAAGAATAGCATCAGGTTCGATCGCTTCAGCTTCAACTTTTAATCTTTCAATTTGATTGCGAATTTCGGCAAGTCTTTTGAGATGTTCCATGATACAATTGTTGTGTCGAAATACCTGAAACTGAATCAAAAGCGGCTAGTCCTACGCTAACCGCTTTTTCTGTGACTATACTTTGGCTACCAAGTTAAAGCATCTGCTGCTGCTTGTTGTGCAGTACCAGTAAACTCATCTTCAAGACTAGAGTTATCGAATAATCCAGCTTCATGAGCAGCGCCGATTTCTTCATAAACAGCTTCAACATCAAACTCTCGTTCGACGGCATCTTGTAACTCATCAAATGGTAGATGTCGATCGAAATGCTTGAAATCTTTGCTCAGATACCATTCAGGTTGGAGTTCGATCGACTCAAGATGATTCTCAATCCATTTGAGGAAAGCAAACTTAACTTGGTCAGCCGTGAACAAACTGGACTGCTGATGATTTATTGCCTGAAGCCGTTCAACAATTTCATCCAGATTGATAAGTTTGCCGATCGCTTCTAGAAGAATCTGATCTGATGCTTTGCCAAACAGATTGGATTTGTCAGGTTGTTTTGATTGAATTTCTGAGACAATTTGTGTTAGAGTAGTCGGAGATGTGATGGACATATTGTTGTTACCTTTCATTGCTAGTATTCGCGACAGAGTAAATAGGAATCAGTACCTCTAGGCGAAGCCATACATGAGGTACTTTTTTGTGGCTTTATCTTTCAAGGTTGTGAAGTCAAATTAAGCTGAAAAACCTTATCATCAGCTTCAACGACATTGTAAATATCGTTGCTCATGTGTTCGATTTTGGCTTGAAACCAACGTACAAAGGCTAATTTGACATCCGAATCGTCGTACATCTGACAGTCACAGATGCAGCGATATTTAAGCGTTTGTACGATCGCATCAACATCGAATATCTTTTCCACTTTTGAAAGATAATCGAAATCTTCTTCTGACCAAGTTTGTTGTTGCATTGAGGAACAGAAACGGAATATCACTCCCTTACAGCGAAGCAATATTTGTTTCTGTTTCTGTTTCTCAAGTGTTTCTAAACTGTTTCTGTTTCTGCTATTGTTTCTGAAGGTGGATTGGCTTTAGCGTAGGAATTGAGGAGATGAAGGAGACTAGCAGCAGCGACAGTAGTGTATTTAGTAGTCTGTGGTCGCTCGGTTTTGTCAATGCGCTTAATCAAATAGGAGCTGTCGGAGATGCGATCGCAACTGGTAATGTCTCCACGTTCGATCGCACCCTTGGCAAGTCTGGCGATCCGAGAGTGGAGATGAGCCATTACTACTTTTACTTTATTCGTTGCTTTCTTGGTCATGTTCAGTTTCCGGTAAAGTTTATGGTTAGATGTTGGTAAGATGTCCCCCTTGAGAAGGGGGAGACGGGATGAAAGACAGCTAGAACAGCATTAACTGTTGATGAGTAGGTTGAATGATGAGATACTTACGTTCGGCGGGAACGTACTGATAAATGAGCAAATTCTTATCTCTAGCCATCTTGAAAGTAGTAGCAGTTCCTCCGCCCCGATTATGAGGATCGCCACTGAAAACAGCTAAACAGAGATCCGATCGCTTGACCATCCAAGCATTCCGAGCCTGCATGACACCGGGACTGTAATTCTGATAAAGGCAAACTTGCTCTGTTGCTTGTGCCAGCAACTTCTTGTAATGACTTTGCTGACGAGGTTTCCACAGAAGATGTTGGTCAGCGCAAGGAATTACGGCTGTCCATTTCAGCTTATGGTAAATGAAGATTTCAGCAGCTACTTGATCCGCGCCAAGTGCCATGCCCGTAAAAAACTTTTTGACACCTTGCTCAACTGCCATCATGATCAGTTTGTCAACTTCGACCCTGTAACTGTCTGTGATGTAGCGATGCCCGGTAATCATCGCTGTGTTGTATTGTTGTGGCTCAAAAGATTGCGAAAAATCATACTCAGTATCGCGAGTAAGTTTTCGATCGACACGCTGAAGTAACGCTGGAATATTGCTTGCTGGCATGAGTTGTTGACCTGAAAAAGAATCAACAACTCATGGCGAAGCATTACTAATTTTCTTGACTTTGGCTATTGGCTAATAAACTTGTCGAATTGTCAAGTTTAATCTGCCGTTATTCTTCAGTAACTTGGAAGTTTTGGGGAGAATTCTTTGGACTCCGTGATAGGCTAAACGGCTGTCACCGTGGAGGATAAGGACATCGCCCGATCGTAATAGAATGCCGTCGAGTGGATCTTTCCGACTGCGGTTGCTGCCGACAACAAAACTGCAATCGTCACCGAGAGATATTGAAATGATGCAGGGTTTGAGATTCTGCTCAGTATTATCTTGATGCAAACCTAACTTACTTTTGCCATTAGCTGGATAAAAGTTAATTAGACAAGTTTCGGGCTCATAATGAAACTCACCAACTAATTTGGCTAAACTTTGAGCAATCTCAATCAACTCTGTCGGCATTGCTGCGAAGGGCTGGTTAGTTACTGGATTGATGGGTGAATAACGATAACCTTTGCGATCGGATAGCCAGCCAACTTTCCCGCAACTGGTTTGGCTACAGTTAAACTTTTGACCCGTAGGCATCACGGGAATTGTCATCCCGCCATTAACTTTGGCTATATTTCGGGTCATGTCAACGAGATTGTGTTGTTCCTGAACAGAGAAATACTTTTTGAGGTGCAGCATGGTTGATTCCAGATAGGACAAATCAAATCCTTAACGCGAAGCGCTGTTGGTTATCTTCGATCGCTTTAAAAAAAATCTCCAGCGAGGGCTGGAGACTCTTCTATTTGCATTCAGATTTGCGCGAATCCATTTTCTGCTTGATGCGCTGGGGCAGACCCAGAATTGCGCCTTGATAGACTCGATGGCGCTACGCGCCCCGCAAGCTACGAACTCTTGCTCGAAGTGAGCGCCGACCGTGGCACTTTCAATCACCAACAAAGTTTCATCATTCGCTCGGTTGGCGGCTTCACTCCAGTTGTGAGAACCGGTGATGACTTTGGTTCCATCAACAACACCGAACTTGTGGTGCAGTCGATCGCCTAGAGGAAGTTTCGGCATCCCAACTGTCGCCAGTGGCTGACTCCAGGGACGGTTTTCGACTTCCAATTTGCAACCTTCGAGTAGGCTAGCGCCCATCATGTCCATCGCTTCGCTGTAGGGACGATAAACGAAACTCGAATCAACCAAAGCTCTGATACTAACTCCAGTCTGGGATTTTCTACCCAGTGTGTCTGCCAACTGCTGGGCAGAAAAGACGAACAGCGCCAGATTGACAGATTTGGATGAACTGGCTAAAGTCCGATCGATTAATCCGTTCGGTGTCTGCTGCCAGGGAGTTTTGCTTGTCGCCGGCGAGAACTGAACGGAGACTGTTGCACCGCCAACAGAAACTCTGGCGATCGCACGGCTTGGCTTCTTGACACCAAACTTACTGTCTGGCTTTCCGCCAGGGCCGTCTCCCCACATCTGACTGAACTCTTCACTGAAAACTTTTGCCAGCTCCGGGCTTTGCATTTTCAGCAGATTGTTGGGATTGCCCCGACTTTCGGCACTCTTGAAATCGCCGTGAATATCGCTGGTCGTGAAATTCGCTGAAGTGACGATGAGAGTTTTGCCATCAATGACAATGAACTTGTGGTGCATCAATCCGCTGCCTTTGCTGCCGTCAGCCGTATCGTCAATCATCGGGATTCCTGCTTCACGAACGATCGCCAGAGCATCACCGCTGGAGATTTCGGCATCGGAGAGTGAACCGTCTTTATCGGTATCTGCCAGGTGAACGAGTTCTGCATAGCGATCGCGCTCTCGCTTGGGTAACGCTTTCACCTGTGAGGGAGAAAGAGCGACGGGACGATTGTAGAGATTTTCGATAATCAACCGAACTTTGATACCTGAGCGATGGCGATGCGCTAGAGCTTGCGCTATCCGAGGCAAGCGAAGTTCCTGAACTGCGACATCGACACTCTCGCGAGCACTGTTGATGGAATAGACCATGAGCTGTTCCAAATCATGACCTGGACGAGTAACCTGACGATATGGCTCTGTGTAGCTAGAAGTCTGAGATTGATTGAAATAAACCTGAAGTGATGGATCTTGAGGCAATGCTGTGACTACTGGAGCTGCTGGAATTTCTTCTGTGGGTTTTGGTTTCATGAATTGATTACAGGAAACGAAACCAGCGACAATTAAAACTGCTAAAGCGACGATTTTCTTGTTCATGATTTTGGGTTGATGAGTAATATTTACGTTGGTCTAAAAAAAAATCTCTAGCTTGTGCTAGAGATTTTCAACTACAATTTGCATTCTTTATCCTGCTTGATGACGACTTCGCCTTGATTGCCCAAAGCTCCGCCTCTAACCAAACAAAACCGCTTTTTCGTCCAGGGATGGCTGAATGTGATTGTTCCATGCTGACCAAAACTGCCACCAATTCCGCTGTTGGTTTCGCTACTCCAACTAATCAAGGTTGCTACATTGCTGCCTGCTTTGCCTGCAACTTTCGCATCAATGCCTCTAAAAGTTGACTTGATGTTGACTCCGCTGGGCAAGGGGATTTTAGCTCCACAAACTCCACCCAAACACTCTGAAATTTCTGCTTTCTCGCCTGTGAAAACTGCAACGCTTCTTACTTGACCATAATTGATAATTGCGTCATATCTGCTTTGCTTCGCTGTCTGAATTAACTGGACATGAGCTGCTGTAACTTTTGCATAACCAATCAAACCAGTACCGCCTAACAAGCCGAGAACTGCCAATTCACCAGCAATAGCGATAGATACCAAAGTTTCAGTTAAAGTTGCCATGAGAAATACCTAAATAACGACAGTGAGCTGCAATAACTACAGCTCACTCCCTCATCGCGAAGCGCCCTCACTAAAAAAATTCACCTCGCTCTTTCTCTTTCTCTTTCTCTTAATTTGAAAGCCCCAACATCCATGACGGATATTGAGGCTTTTCTTTGGTATCGATCGGTACTAACTTACTGGATTAGAACTCATCAGTTCTATTGCTGTTGTTGTACTCTTTCTTGTTGGCATAATATTCACTACGAATCTGCATTAATTCTTCTGTCGTATATCCAAGGTCACTAACGAACTTATGGATTTCGGGCAGAGCCATTGAATGGATTTTGTAGCTTTCCCAATCCTTTTTGAAAATTTCATACAAATCTAAGCCTTTGAGATCGGTATCATTTTCAGTTTTGAACTGTGACCAAGCCAGGATACGAATTGCATCTCTCAAATTGGATGCTTCTTTTTCTGATTTGGTCAAGATATTGATAGCCATGATAAACCTCTAAGTAAAGTACAGAAAATCTAACTCAATCCCTCAAGGCGAAGCCCTACAAAACGCTTAACCTTACCATTGTTTCTTCATTGACCGATTGATTAAGTTAAATACTTTCGATCGAAACGAACCCAAAATATTTAACTTAATCTTACCATTGGCTGATGAATTAACTCACGCTAAAACAAATCACCAATATCAAATTCTTCTTCAGGAACAGGAGCAGAAACCGGAACAGATGAATCGTTGACTTTCCGAGTAGGACTAGGACTAGCCGTAGCTGTAGCCGTAGAAGTAGAACTAGGACTATAAGTAGCAGCCGACCCCGATTTCTTGGAATAATAGGTCGATCGAATGCTCAACAATTCTACCTCGGTAAACTCTAAACTTTTGGCGAAAGCGAGAAGTTCTTCATAAGTATTGTTATGAAGTTTTTCTTCTTTCCACTCTGCCTCAAACACAGAATAACCGCCATATTCCAGATTCTTGAGTGCTTCTTTGTTGGTGGATTTGTACTCTTCCCAAGCAAGAATGCGAAGTGCATCAAGTAACAAACTACGCTTTTTGGCAGTCTTGGACATGAAAACAATAGCCATGATGGAATCCTTTGGTGTAAACTACAGTAAATCTAGAAACAGGCAGAAAACCTCTCTCATCTCCCCATCGCGAAGCGACCCTAACAGAAAAACTACTGGGGTTCTTTCTTCTTTCTTTCGATGGCTACGCCCCGGCTTACGCCTACGATGATGGAAAGATAAACTAACCATCATCAATCACTCTTTAAATCAACGGTTAACGGTTAATCATCAGCAAAAGTATCAGGATAAGGTTGTGCAATGGAGTAGTAGCATTCTCTGATAGTTAACAGTTGTTCGATCGAGAAATCTCTTTCTGCTGCTAGCTCTGTGAGTTGAGTCAAATCCATCGATCGAATCTTGCTCTGTCTCCAGCGACTGTAGAATCTGGTGTAACGCTGGTTTAAATCTTCACGAAACCGAGGATTTGTTTCAAAAACCTCCCATGCGAGCACCCGGAACGCATCACGCAGGCGTAGAGTTTCCTGATCAGTTTCAGTTTGTGTATCTATTTGCATCATGTTTCTGTCCTCTTGTTACTGGTATAGAAAAGGTCATTGAGAAGCTGGATGAGAGTATCTTTGTTATCGATCGCTACCCTGAGTGCGTAAGGAAAGAGCAAATCAGCTTCAGTTTGAAACTGAATTTTGCCACTAAGACTAGAAGGTGCAAACGATACCTGAAGAAAACTCGTTCTAGGAGCTAGCACCAGTTGATATCTTTTCTCGCCTTTCTTTTTGTAAGCAACGTATTGCTGTTTGTTGAATCGCTCTAATTTGGTATGCTTCGCCATCCAAGACTCTGCGATCGAAAACAAATTTGTTCCGCCTTCGATCCTGTGGATTTGGGTAGATATCAATTTAGGTACACCGTCAACAACTTCAAATCTTTGAATCAAGTCGTAAACTATTTTGTCAGTTGTGTCAGTCATTTGATTTGCTCATGAATTGGATTAGGTTTATGTTAGTTTCTCCTCAGTAATTCAGTGAGGAGAAACTAAACAGTTGGCTACTTTTGCTTACAACGAATTACTTCAGCAACAAACTCAGGAGTTAAGCCACGTACTTTAATTTCAAACGCGAAATCTTTAACGCGCTTGGATTTTCTGGCTTCTCCTTCTTTCTTGATTGTGTAACCGCCAACTTTAGCTACAACAGCTAGATATTTAGTAGCCTCAGTTGTCGATTTTACACCTATGTAAGTTATGAAAGATTCAAATCCTGAAGCAGCATCCGGCATTTCTTCCCAATTGAATTGATTATTGGTTGTGCCGACAATCGTGATTCGATCGCTGAGTTTCACTACGACGTAACTACCGTGCGGTGATGTTTCGATAACTTCACCTTCAACACCTGCAAAATTCACTTTTTTCATGACTAAGATTCCTTACTAACTAACTCAACACTTCATAGCGAAGCAAAACACTAACAAACCTTAGAAACTATTTCTTGATTTGTTTCTAAGGCTTGTTTCTGAGATTGTTTCTGTAACTAATCCTGTTGCTGTTGCTGTTGTTGTTGTGGAGTAAATTTATCAGAAACAATTTGTACGATCGATTCAGCAGAAAGTCCGATTATCCGCATTTCATACGGTGAATCCTTCAGGTATCTGGGTTGACGAAGATCTTCATCAGGTTTCCCGCCAGCAAGGATGATAGTATTTTTGAGAAATTTTGCCTCAATAGTCGATCGAACTCCGAGGTACAGAGTAAACAGATTGGGGTGAAAGCCTTTAACATTATCAGTAGTTTCATCCCAAACAAAATCTTTAGTATAAATGCCTCGGATAACAGCACGTTCTGAAAGTTTGACAAGGAAGTAGCTATTATGTGGAGATAACGCTAAGACTGTGCCTTGAATCCCACCAAAGTTTAGTTTTTGCATTTCAGTAATGATTACAGATAATCAATACTTTACAGCGAAGCAAAACGTAATTGCTGAACTTTTTGTATTTGCAAAAGTTACCAAATTACGTTATTCTATAATCAACAATATCAATGCAGCCGGGGGGAAATCAATGCAGAAAAAATATGTACCGCTGTACAAACCAAATCAACTAATCTTAGGAACTGGACAAATCGCAGTAGTCAGCGGATGGATAGACAAAGGTGCGATCGCAAAGAAGCTGGAACCAGAAGAATTTGCAGTGATAGGGCAACTGTACTCAGCAATTAGTGGAATCAATTACATAATCAGAAATCTACTGTACAACCCTCACGTTAGGTATCTGGTGATTGTAAATGCGACAGAGGAAGATAATAAGTCTGGTGCAGCAAAATGTCTGTTGCATTTCTTCCGACACGGGTTTGAACCGCATAAAAGGAATAATGATCCCGATTCAGACTGTTGGAAAATCATTTCAAAAACAGTGGGATACATAGACAAAGAAATACCATTTGAGAATCTGCAACGGCTGCGAGAATCGATCGAATGCCATGAAAAAATAAGCATCACAGAAGCTGTAATCCTAATAAAACAGTTAGCTAAAAAGGTAGAGAAAACACCCGAGCCGGAATGGGCAACGCCGATAACATTCCCCTTGATAGAAACCGTCCCAACGATTTTCCCTGGGCAGCGGTACGGACACCGCATAGAAGGAAAGACGATTGCAGAAACCTGGGTAAAAATAGTTCACCGTATCAAAACCACAGGTGTGTTGCGACCAACAGGTTATGACGGTCAATGGCAAGAATTGATAAATGTCATGGCAGTAGTCACCAATGAACCTGCTGATTTCTACTTTCCACAGCCTAACTATCTGCCGATGGATAGACAATATCTGGAACAATACAAACCTTACATACTGGACGATGTACCCTACTACCGCGAAGGCATCAAGTACACCTACGGGCAAAGACTGCGATCGTGGTTCGGACGTGACCAAATCGAACAAGTCATCGAAAAACTAATCAAAGAAATCGACGCTGCCAGCGCCGTCATGAACCTTTGGGATTCTGGCTGTGGCAATTTATTCTCTCGACCCGATGGATCTTCTGACCATGAGCATGAGGGCAGTCCCTGCTTGAATCATATCTGGGTTCGCGTGGTGGATGAAGAAATATTGCTGACTGGTACATTCCGCAGTAACGATATATTTGGTGCATGGCCGGCAAATGCGATGGGATTGCGCGTGCTACAGCAACATATTCGGGATCAATTAGCTCGACGATCGAAGTATGATTTGAAAATGGGCGCGTTAACCACAATTAGTCAATCAGCCCATTTGTACGATAATACTTGGGAAACGGTCGATCAACTGATTGCTGAACAATACCCTCAGATTTGCCGTAACAAGGATTATTCTGACCCAGCCGGGACTTTCTTGATTGAACTTGTCAATGGTCAAATAGAAGTTCTGCAACAGAGTCCGATCGGTGAAACAGTTTTCAGATACTCTGGCTCAAATCCGCTTCAGTTAGCTACCCAGATTTGTAATGCTTCTCCGGCTATACTGCCGTTACATATTGCCTATCTGTCGATCGAACTCCAAAAAGCTTCTGAGTGTTTAAAGGCAAATCATCACTACATTCAAGATAAATAATTCCTACTTATCTTGAATGTAGACTTTTACATCACAGCATACAACTCTTCCCTTTCTAGTTCTAATTCTTCTAGCTCTAGTTCTTCTAGCTCTAGTTCTTCTAGTTCGGTTTCTGTGTCTGTGTCTATTTCTGTTCTAATGGGATATGGAACAAAGGATTTATAACGGGCTTCATGTTGCAGTCTGTGGTCGCTAGCAATTCCTTGGAAAACCTGTTTGATATACTTGATGCGTAGATGTTGAAGATTGATTGCACCTTGCGAATGCGCTGCCCAGGTTCCTTTCTGATGCAGATACATACACATATAGAAACCGTAAGCTGGAAGAATTAAGGCGGGACATTTGATGCCTGTGAGGTAGGGTTGAAATTCTTTGACTGGTAAACCTAACTTCTCTTTGCTACCTTTATTTATCAGCCAGAAATCGGCATCGGCAAAGTTAGTTTTTACAATCCAGGTGAATAATGATGGGTTTTCCATACTTCGCTTTGGGAGTAACATCATCTCCCCAAAACGAAGTATTTTTATTTCTCTTTCTCTTTCTTCACTTCACTTCTCACCTGTACCTGTAGCGGACATGACGGTCACATGAGCATGACCGTCACATGAGAATGAGTCAAAAGTTAGACTGCCCGATCGAATTCCCAGGATAAAAGTTTTTCGTCAGTTGCCTGTTCAGTTTCAACAAGATAATCAAAATATTGAGCAACGGTAACTGAAGGGACGATCGACTTAACTGTAACTATCCCGCAGACGGTCCAATAAACGCTACCTACCTGGATGCGATCGCCGTTCTGACATAACGGGAGCTGGCACGAGAAAGAATATTCCTTCCTACCATCTACGCAAACATAGACACCGCCTCGCCAAACCAAATTCTGCGTAGCTGGCAAATCAAACTGATCTGGGGTGGTAATCGGTGCAACTACCTTCTTTCCTGTTGCTGTAACTGTAACTAAACTCATGTCAAAACTCCTTCACGGGTAAAACGTGGGCAAAACTCACGTCCTTACCGCAAAGCGTTTTAACTGTTAATCTCAGCCTCAGCTATTTTTACTTACAGATTAAGTCTGTTCCTGAATCTGTTTCTGTTTCTGTTTTTGTTACGGTAACAGTTTCTATAACTGTTTCTGTAACTGTTGTAGAAGGTGGAGAAGGTTTCCAGGGAGTAAAGATTTCAGTATCCTCAAAAAGCTCTTGAGGACTGATGGTAGAGTTAGGACGCTTCAGGATGCCTTTATCTCGGTAGAATAACTGCTCATCCAAGGCGTAGGCAACAAGTTCGCTGCAAATCCATTTCTCAGGATGATTAAGCAGATTGCCTAACAGTTCCTCCAACTTCCCGGTCAGCAGTCGATCGAGCATCCGTCCAGGGAAAGTTCCTGAGAGTCCTTGGGTCAAGATTGCGCCGAAATCGTATTCTTTCCCGATTTCGAGACTGGCTTTATGTGCGATCGCATAACCTACCGCATCATTGAAAAATATGGGTTTGCGGAAGAAGATTTGACAGTTAGGGTCATTGAAGTATTTGCTTAATGTGCAAACTTTGACTGTGTTATTTGCCATATCTGCTTCGATACATTGATCTTCGCCAGCGACAATCAAGGTATGAGTTACATGGATATCGCTTATCATATCCCAGCCCGTAAAATAAGCGATGCCGATCGATGTTACGTCCGCTCCTTTGTTGAGAAATCCTATGTACCCAGTTTTATAGTTCTCTCCATACTTCGGTGCTATGTCTGTTAGTTGGATTGCTGATTTATCGGGAGATTCTGTGTCTAACATTAGCGTTATACTCTAACTAAATAGCTAGAGTATAACACTCATTTCTATCACTCTTCTATCACTCTTATATGACTGGATAAGCTGACCAATACCACTCCAGAAAACGCTTAATGAACTGAGCATTAGGCAAGTCGTAATGGCTGATATACCAAAGAAATAGAGGTTCATCTCTAGTGTTTTCACAGAAGCGGATAATGTGTCGATTAACTGACCGGGTTTCAATCTTATTCCACAGAATCTGGCGTTTTTCTTCGGCTGTTGTACCTTCAAAGAATCTTGCTAAGTTAGTTAATTCTTTGCTCTGTTTTCTTGACCAAGTGAATAATGCAACGTTTTTGCCTTCATAACCAACACAGTAATGACCTTTGAGAAGGTCTTTGTCAACAGGTTTGCCGTTGCGATCGAAATAGGTTTTCTCGCGTCTGTTGACATCGTAGGGAAAAAGGCTGATGGGATTGATATGAATTTCTGACATAATTCTGCTTAATAAACTGCGTATAGGTCACTTTAGGTCACTTTCTTATCGCAAAGCGACCTTACCCACAGACTTCAACTACCTTCAATCCTGATTATTTTAGTTTTCTTTCCAGTTCGATCGATATTCTCTTTAGTTCCCCGACTATTGCCATCCCAGAGAGCCAAACCGTAATCGCAAATTGAGCACATTGCTATATCTCGATTGACATAGCTTCCTGCAACTCCCACCGTTTCATATCCTGTCGTGTTTCTCGGTTTTGCGTTACCGTCCCACAAAGCAAAGTAAACTTTAACATTGAGGTAATTCGATCGACGTAGATATTCTTGGACTAGCTTGTCTACGCCTCCCGCATCACCAACAATTATCGAAAAGTTTAGCTGCATTATTCGATCGATTGATGGTAATCCAGCACTGATATCTTTGATAGAACGACTGCCAGAAATCATTACAATTTTAGTCTGATTAGTCATAGTTGTTGGTTAATAACTGCTTCCCAAACACGAAGTGCAAGTGATAGAATTAAAATAAAGTCACTAACATGAAACTAAAATGCCTTGATTTATTTGCGGGAATAGGAGCTTGGGAACTAGCAAGTAGTTTAGTTAACAAGAACTCTCAGATTAGATTAGAGACGATCGAATTCGTAGAAAACAATCCTTACTCCCAACAAGTTCTAAGAACGCACTTCCCAGGAATTCCAATTCATTCCGATATCTGTGACTACCTACCAACCAAAAATAAAGCCGATGTCTTCTTCTGTAGTTTCCCTTGCCGAGGCACATCAAGAGCCGGAACCAAAACCGGACTCGTTCATGTTGAATCAAGTTTATGGTTCCAAGCACTCCGCTGCATCATACTCGGTAGACCAAGTTTTGTACTGGTGGAAAATCCAGCAGGACTCATCGATCGAGGGCTACGAACAATCCTTGCCGGATTCAGAATGGCTCATTATCAAACAGAAGTTGAAGTTATCAGCGCGTCGGAGTGCGGTGCGCCACACGAGAGACAAAGGGTGTTTGTCATTGCCCACACCAACAACCTTGGCATTGAGCAACGGCAAGGGTGGGAGGGCTGGTCAAAACACATTGGAACTCAAATTGAAATTGCAAAATCGTTTACCCGCTACCCAGAAACTAAACCCAGAGCTGTGTCTTTGGATGATGGCAATCCCAACTACCTGGCTGGATTGCATTATGACCACTGGTGGCGATTCAATCCCCCGCCAGCTAACCCCGGAGTAGAACGCAGAACTCCCGGCAGGGCAGAAGCAATCAACTTAGCAGGTCTGTCGATCTGCGTTCCCCAAGCCACTGTTCCCTTAATGCGTCTCCAGTTTCTAGCTTCTTTACTTCCTCAACATTAGTAATTGTTGCAAAGAGATGAGCAATGTAGAAGAACAAATCCGTTTGTACCGTCAAGGGCTGTCTTATTCCCAGATAGCCAAACATACTAACACGACAGCAGCAAAGGTACAGCGCAGCATCAGAGCCTGGAATTTACATCCTAAGCAAGTAGAACCAGTTACTCAATCCGTTGAAGAAATTCAAGCTCTGAGAGAACGTATTCGATCGCTCAGAGCCGAGGGTCTATCAATGAAGGCGATCGGTCGGCAAGTCGGCATTGAAGAAATTCTCGTTTATCGACATCTTCAAATTCTCGGATTGCTTTAATCAATTAGTTAACCAATTAGTTAGCTAATAAGTCCAACAAATTTAATTGTTGCCATTCCTCATCGTTCTTCTTTCGATCGATATTTCTGTCAACTGTTTTAGGATTAACAACAGAACTAACGTGTTTCCACATATGATTCTTTTTGATGTATGCGATCGTCCGTGGAGACACATCAAACAATATACTGAGTCTTTCAGTCGTTAAATTCGTCTCAAGTAGCAAAACTTTGATTTGAAAGACTTCTTTTTCGGTTAGCTTAGACTGAGGGTTTTTAGAGCCTTTATTCGAGCGTCCTTTTGCCACCATGTCTCTCATATTTTCTTGATGAGTGCCAAGGAATAAGTGCTCAGGATTTACACAAGGCGGATTATCACATTTATGACAAACAAACATACCTTCAGGTATTTCGCCCTTGTATATCATAAAACTTACACGAGAAGCATTCATCCTACTTCTCTGTAGTTTAACTTTTATATTGAATTGACCATAACCTTGATGATTACGGTACAAATCTGTTATCCAGCAATCCTCTTTGCTGATAATGTGCTTTTCAAACTGTTTTTTGATACGAGCGTAATTGTCCATAATTCATCCTACACTTCAACAATTCAACGTCAGAAATCCATGAAAACAAGAATCAAAACGAGAAACGGAAACAGAAACAGAAACACACGAAGATTGTTTCTAGATATGAACAAGGAAGAAAAAGTAAGGGTAAAGTGTTTTATTGCCCAGTTTGAAGGTGTTGAGGGTCATGCTGTGTATTTAGCGATCGAACGAATGGGAGAAGTGGAACTAACAGTAATTTCTATTCATTCTACAGCAATAAAAGCTTGGAGTGTCGTCGTAGGAGCTAGAAGAATCTTAGAAAGCAGCAGTTACAGCTACCAGCACAGCAACGAACTTATTCTTAAGACTTTCCTTACTGCGCTGCTTGCTGATTCTTCTTCATATCCTGTACAAGATCCTGAAGAAATTGAGATTGACAGTCCGAGAAAGTGGAAGATTTTCAGCACTAAATCCAAACATCCTCACTTTCCGAAGGGAGTTTTTGTCATCGGCACATCACCAACCGAAATTCTAATGCTGGAAGATCAACCCAAAAAGTTAATCTTGTCTAATACCTACATGATGTGTGCTTATATTGCTGATTTTATGAACCAGCACCATCTTGATTCTCTACTTATGGCGGATATCAATCGCTTAATCCGTGAAGCCCAGAGAGCTTTTTCTTCAACCAAACATCACATTGTTTGTTCTTTCACCCCTGCTGAACTTCTTAAATGGGCTTATAAATAATCCATTGCCATTACTCGCTCAAACTCTTTGACGACATAGTTCATAAACTTTGGGTTTCGATCGAACAACTTGGAAAATCTCTCAGGCATACTACGAAACCCTTGCCCTACCAGTTCTTCTACCATGAAAAACACAGCGTAGCCGAAATAATAAAGCTTAGGAGCTATATCACCCTCTGCTGTTAAACCTTCTGTTGATATGTACGATTTCTCATTTTCATCCACATACTGAACAAAATAGAGGATTCCGCCACTTTTCAGCTCTATGAATTCTCTATTATTCTCAGTCAAACTTCCATTCGGTCGATCGAGCTTAAACTCCCTATACATTGATTTTCCTAACTCGTTCATCTCCACCAAGCGGTTATTTAGTCTCAGATTTTCTGCTTGGATTCTCAACGTTTCTATTATCAGATCCGTGTTGTACTTTGTTAATTCCGTATTCTCGATCAACAATTCCGTATTCTCTGCCAACAAACGCTCATTTTCCTTGGATAAATCACTGTTATCTGACATAAAAACTCTCAATTATTTGTTATATTATAGCAAAAATTAAGGTTTCAGGTAGCTTCGCTTTTAGGTTTTGATGTTCTTTTTTTTAAGTTAATGATAGTAACAGAAACAGAAACAAAACCTGTAGTGAATATTCATTGTGATGGTGCTTGTTCAGGAAATCCGGGACCGGGTGGTTGGGCTGCATTACTCACGATTCCAGGTACAAAGAAAGAGAGAATGATTAGTGGTAAAGCTGAGACAACCACTACTAACAATCGCATGGAGCTGACAGCAGCGATCGAAGGATTGAAAGCGCTCAAAAAGCCCTGC
This sequence comes from Microcoleus sp. POL10_C6, assembly GCF_036701585.1. Lineage (NCBI taxonomy): Bacteria > Bacillati > Cyanobacteriota > Cyanophyceae > Oscillatoriales > Microcoleaceae > Microcoleus > Microcoleus sp. POL10_C6. Next base: position 36,477 of record NZ_JAUBRB010000020.1, read on the forward strand.
AAAGTAACCCTGTTCTCGGATTCCACTTACGTCATCTATACTATGACCAAAAAGTGGAAGCGCAACGCCAATCAAGATTTGTGGGAAGAACTTGATAAGTTAGCAAAAGTTCATGAAGTAACATGGATCTGGCTAGCTCGAAACTCTACTCCTGAATTGGCTGAGTGCGATCGAATATCGAAACAGGAAAGTACCAAGTAATCCTAAGCAGATATAAGGGCAGTAGTAGGCAGTAATAGTATGATTTGAACTACAATATTGGTTATCGTTCAAATCACAATTCTGATTATGCCTACTACTGATGCAATAACCGATGTCTGGGCAAATTTTCAATCGTTAACAGGCGTAAGTGAAGTCAAAAAGATAATGGATGCTCCCCAGGAATGGGTACTGCAACAACCACTAACTCAAGGATTATTAGCTCATCCAGTAGGGAAAGCTATTCTGAGTTGGCTTCAGTCGTCACAAAATGTCTTGGCATTTCCTATGTTGATAGGTCAATGCGGAACCGCATTCTTGGAAACATCCCACGGCATCAACAGAGCTTACAACAGCAAACTTTATGACAATCTGGCAGGCGCTGGTGAAAGAGCTTTAGCTTCAATAACTTCTACCAGTACAGAGAAAGGTATCTATGGCGATGTCATAAATGCTTTCAACAGCAGCTTAAATATCCCAGAATTGGCAAAGACCGGGATAAAAATTGATTACGCGATGGGTGAAGCTTGGACATCAATCAATACTAAAAAGCTTCAAATGCAGGAAGAAGCCAGAAAATTAAGAGATCAATATTTCCGGGAATTGCAAGATGAGCGTTTAAAACTGGATGAAAGAAGAAGAACCAGAGCTAAATACAACAATGTGGCTAGAAGTTTGGTTGCTATGGGTGACGCACCTATTCCTTCTCCTAGAATTGTAAGAGTTCCTACCACAGGAACAATCACAGATACAGGAACTGGAGGTGGAACAGTAACAGCTCATAGCAATTATGAGATCAACTCAATTTATAACAATCGAATCTTATCAATCCGAAGTATCAAAGTAAATGCCAGCGCTTTGATTATTGTCCCGGTCGTAGCGCCGATCGTTGCTGTTAGCGGTGCTTTGGCGACTGTAGGGATTACCGCAGGCATAATTTCCAGCATAGCAAGCTGGTTTTTGACCAATTGTATGAATCTGATTGGAATGCCAGCCAGTTTAATTTCAGCGCTTACTCATTGCGTAACTTCGATCGTACTCAAAGTTTCGGGCAGCGCTGGAGCTCAAGCACTAAGATTCTTTGCTGCTTCTGCCTTGAAAGCTAACGAAGCTTTGTTGATGACGGTTTTTGGTACAACGAATATGAATGTTACTGCCTGGATGTTTTTGCTGGCGATGGCGGGCCCGATTTTAATTGTCTCAATCATCATCATTTTAGCCATGCGAAACAAGACTGCCTTAGCGAAAACTCTCTACGTTTTTGGAGATTTAGTCGATAATCCCAACCGATTTAATCTCAGAGTTGCTTCCATGTACGATACTAATGCGATCGAGATATTGGAACAATTCAAAGCCTCAGCTAGAGATATGCGAAACAATGCCAAACTTGCTATGAGCCAAATTATAGGACTCGGGGTAGATCCAAAAAACGAATTTGCTATTTGTTATAATCTAACCAATCCTGATAATCCCATTCAAGTTACTGGACAAGAAGCAATCCTGGCATTATTAGGATCTGATAAAGTTGCTAGAATAGCAACAGGTAGACTCAACTTTATGGACTTCATTTAATCAAATGGCAACCATCTATGAATTGACTTATGACTGGTACGGCGCAGATGAAACACTGGCTAAAGTAGCAACAACTGCTGTTTGGTCAGTGTGGGATTGCGTAGCGAAAAACTGGTCAAATGCTCCCAAAGTTACTTTGCGAAATACCCTGCTTTCAGGGTTACACAAAGATGTTGGGAAAGACAGATTTTGTATTGGTGAAATCCCAGAGAATACAAAAAATGCTGCATTGCTGAATCCATTTGTAGTTGATAAAACCGATCGATATCAACTAGATTTAGCAAGCAACTCTCGGAATCATGGTAGGTTTACATTCAATCTGGCTCCGATCGGCAAAGATTACTATGGAGATGCAACAACGGAACAATGGAAACGAATTATTTATGGCAGTATTCTTCACACCGGATGCAAACACTTAATTGGACGCGACTTCAATTATGTGATTGTTGACGATACAGCAAAAGATGATAACGGCAATCCCCAAGATGATCCAACAAATGGTAGGCACTGGAACAGTGGAGACAGTCACGCCAAAGCTTCCAGAGAATTTATGGAGATTCTTGGTGCAGGAACAGTAGAGTTTGACCCTAATGAAATTGATGCTGATATTCCTATTCAATTTCGCATAGCCTCATTTAAACAATGGGTAGCAAAAGGGACGATCGCCTATAATCCTCTGTTAGATAATTCAGGCTATGATTTGGTGATTCCCTGGAGTTCGCTGAAAGGGAAAAAACCAGCACTAGGAAATTACAGCGGTAAATTGCTCTGCGGGTTGGTATTTGAAGCAGAACAACGTACAGCAAAAGCTGGCTGGATGCTATTTCAATGGTTTAAATTTGAAACCCTAGAAGAAGATAGGATTATTACCCGACTTCGAGAAAAATGTGAAAAGTTGGCAGGTGCTACGAACTCGATTCAAGCTTTGGCGACACAGTTGAGAATCCATCAATATGAAGCAGAGCTAGAGCAAGAACAAGGCGATAGTATCCAGTCAGAAGCTGAATATGTCAACACCGCAATGGAGATTATCAAATATGACATAAAAGGCAGACTGTTACTGCATCCCTACATCACAGGCAAGGTAGCAGAAAGACTTCGCGCAGTTTGGCTCAACTTAGCCAAAGCAGCCGGAGTTCGTTTCTGGTCACTCATGTCCCAACCAGATGAGTATTTCAAAAAGTACGAAACTACGGACGAGAACAACGTAACCACTTTTAGCGAAAAAGTTTTCTGTGCACCGGGGATGCCGATCGGTGAATATATCGTTTTCTGTAACCCGATGAGACATTGGGGAGACTGCCAGCTTTGGATCAACCGTCATGAAGGCACTTATGCCAAAGGACATGGATTGATGGCAGCCTCGACAAAACTAATGTTGGCTCTGGGCAGAGACTTTGACGGCGACTTTGTTCAACTCATCTTATCTACCGAGTATCCAGCTCTGAGAGATGCGATCGCCAACTTTGACACACCTCCATCCGTTGACAAGCTTCCTAAAATGGCGCTGACCGGAACTCTCCAAGAAGTTGCGGTTAATTCGATGAATGACAGCACCGGGATTGTGGCTTCACTTCTCGGTCGCGCCAGAGGTGCGGGAGCAGAAGGAATAGTGCTGATGATTCCTCCCGGTGGGATGCAGACCGCTCCCAAAGAAATGACAATTATCGACTTCCTCAGCCAGGAATTGCAAATCGCGGTTGACTCATTAAAATCTGCATATCCCAATAATGATAAGGGTTTGCAGGCTGTTACCGATTATCTCAATACTCTCGGAGACACGGCTAAAATCCCTTGGCTCAAAGATTTCAAAGATGATGCGGTTTATCTAACCCGAGACTGTTCTGTTGCTGATGGTGCGATCGATACCATCTCCCGCCTGGTCAGAGTCGTTAACAGCTACTGGCGACCAGCTCAACTGGAAACCAACATCAACATCAACTCCTTTGAAAATGCACTCTTTGTGGGTGTTGTAGTCGATCAAAAGCAGTTAGATTTTGCTTTTGAGCAACGCAAAGGATACGCGGACGAGATGAAGGTTGCGATCGAATGGAAAAAGCAAAACGATGGTGACACTACCAAAATCCGTGAGGTATCGGCAAAATATCAAGCTCTCAAAAACTCTGCTCTTGAACAATTAGCCGATCCCAACGGCGAGGCTTTCAGCGCAAAAACTTGGGCTGCTGCTTACTGGAGAGCAGTTCATACCCATGCTACTGATTTAAGTACCGGGTCATTAGTCTTCAACTTATTCAGGGACGAAATCGTGACAGATTTGCAAGATAATCCCGACACCTTACCTTATTTCAATGCCTACAACGTTCACAAGCAAGAACCCAATGTGTGGAGTAAAGGTGAATGGAAAGGGCAAAATGTTCTGATTCGGATTGTTCAGCGAATGAAGCCTGCTGCGGGAGAAGTGGCAGCACGGATGGAACTTGGCGTTGATATGAGCTTCCCTGAAAGTACCAGAAATGTCGGGTACTTTCCGCTTGGATGGATACCGAAAGAGTACCAAAGTAAAGTTGCGATCGGCGAAACTCGCGAGATGCGCTGTTACACCAACGGCAAATATATGGAGGAAAGTGGACAGATAATCACGAAAACAGTTCGGCTCTATAATCGAACGCTGAGTCAAGAACAGATCGATTACTTAGAAGGCAAGTTCCCAGCAGGACTTTATACCCCTGAAGATTTTGGTCTACCACCAAATTAATCATTTGATAGTGCATAATTAAAATATTCATTAGTTAGCATTAGTCATGTCTGCTTTAATCGACCACGTAAAAACTTCAACTGGATTTGCTGAAAGCACCGTTAGTGCAGTATGGGAATCCGCAGTCGCCTTCATGTCGCTCAATCTCCGCAATGGAGAAAAAGTACCATTGGAGGGCTTAGGGATTTTAAAAGCTACCGATCGAGCTGCACGTGAAGGGCGCAACCCACGAACTGGAGAACCTACTACTTTTAAGGCTTCTCGCAGACCTAAGCTCACTTTCAGCAAATCCTTTTTGACTTTAGTTCAGCCAGATCCAAGCCAACCACAGCCCTCCGCTGCTGCTGAATCTACTGCTCAATCTGTCGCTGCTGTTGCTCCTGTTGCTCAAGCTGGAACAATTCAACCTCCTCCTATTCCTGCCGAACTGCTAGAGCAAAAGACCCAAAGTTTTTCTCAGCAAATCTGGCAAATCAAAGCCCCTGATGGCTCGTTCGTTGAAGTACCAACAAATGAGTTACTAGGCTGGGGAGTTACCGCTAACACCCCGGTTTACTCGCCAACTACTGGCTGGATATTAGCGGGGAAAGCTCCAGAGCTGGTTGGAGTCGTCAAATAGTTTTGAGTCAGACACAAAAAAGCTTGAGTAGATGTACACTACTCAAGCTTTTTTGTGGCTCTATTTTGGCTCAGACAAATGCCGAAAATATTGGATGCCGTAAAGAACCTGTAGCAGTAACGCCGAGATAAACGACTTCAACTGTTCTGCCTAAATAATCAGCTTGGTTAGCCCAGATTGTCGATCGCTCCAAGTCAGTAAATCCTGTTCCCACTTTACTATTGATGGTTCGACCGTCAATCATTCCCCGAATCAGTACGTTACCCAGAGACTTTAGATATTTGCCACTACCTTTGGTAAAGCCAATCACCGTAAAATTGTTCTTTACAAAGTTTTTGACTTTTAGGAGATTGTTCGATCGAACCCCGGCGTAGACAGAGTTCGGATTCCGCAGCATTATCCCTTCGTCTGAGAGTCCAGAGCTTTTTATCAACTCAGCTTCAGCTTGGATTACCAAAGCATTATTTTGAATCAGTTTTTGAGGGACGTAGCTAATTTTTCCCATTGCCGGGAAGATTTGCTTGAGTTGATCTACTTCATGAACTGTCTGCATCGTTGGGAATTGATTGAACCCGATCGCAAATATCCGAAACTGAACTCTCTGTTTATTTGCTACTACAGCTTCTACAGTTTTTCTGCTGCGGACAATTCCTGAGATAACATCAAAAGGAGTTTCAGGGATATATAACTCACCCTCTATAAAAGACAGATTATTAGTCGATCGGATACTCTCACACATTTCCTCAATCTCAGTCAGTCCTGAATATCGAGTCAATCCCGAGCGGCTTCTCAATCCACTGGTCATATTTTCATATAAGCAGCGGACTCCATCGAGTTTAGGGCTGCTAAACCATTCTGTTACGCCATAGTTTTTTGTTGGGCTGTAAGTATTGGCTAATTGTGGCAACATCATTCAAACTTTCTCCTTAAACGAATCGACCCAAAGCAGGGGTTCGTAAATTCCCTGTAGCACTTAGCCCCATATAAACGATTTGGACTTGTTTACCCATATAGGAATCTCTATTCATCCAGAGATCCTGTTCCTCTTCATCGTTTAAGCCGTAAACACGAGTAATTTTATTAACTCCATTCACCATGCCTTCAACTGACATATAACTTACGAAATTTACTACAGGATTTTGAGTAAATCCAACAACAGTAAAGATTCCGCTTGTTATAGCCTTCACTTTCAAATAGTTGTCCGATCGCACTTCTGAATAAACTGAATCAGGATTTCTGAGAAATATTTCATCAGAAACACCAGAATTCACTATCTTCGTATATTCGTCAAGAACGCCGAGCGGTGTACTGCGAATCAATTCTTGAGGTATAAAACTCACCCTTCCCATTGATGGGATGTTTTGTCGCATCAAAGTAATCATTTGATGCCCTGTCAGATTAGGATTTGTTGTTTCAACAACAGCAGAAACTCTAAACTCGATACCAAACTTATCAGCAAGGTCATAGTTGGTTCGATCGCGTACCAATACCGTAAGTTCATCCAGTGTTTTGCCGGGAATAAATAACTCACCATCCATAAAGGAGAGATTGTTAGCATCACAGATACCTTGACAAGCTAACTCAAGCCGATCGATACCAACGAATCGCGTAGTCAAAGTCTGGCTTCTTAATCCCTTTATTGCACCAAATCTGTGATAAACACACCTAATTCCGTTGAGCTTAGGACTGCTAAACCAGAAACCTGTAGGATATTCCTTTGCTGGACTGTAAGTATTTGGTAATTGTGGAAGCATTTTAATTATTGTGGGAATTGAATAGTCTTAGCTTCACAGCCCTGCTTTATCAGAAAACAGAGCTATGAAACTACAGAACTCAGAAATTAGTTAACCGCCATGATGAAATTGCTGACGCATCGGATTTGTTCGTTCACGATTTTGTCAAACATAAGAGCAATCTCTCGGTTATTTGGTTGGAATCTCATCAATCCCCATTGACCAGTAGCAGCAATTGTTAAGTCAGGCTTGAAAATCAGTGCTGTGGAATGGAACCAGGTGTTAAAGACAGTAGCTGGCATATTTCCACAGATAATCATGCCGGAAATGTTGGCGTATTGGATAAGCACATCTACGTTAAGTCGAACCAATTTGCCACAGGTTTGATAAGTTACGCTACCTGAAACGTTCCACGATAAAGGCAACGAAATTGGCGCTGACCAAACAATTCCGGCTGGCCCGGCTGGACCAATAGCACCAGTATCTCCTTTCGGTCCGATCGCGCCAGTTGCACCAGTTGCACCAACAGCGCCGGCAACACCTTGAATTCCTTGAGCGCCCGCTGCACCAGTATCACCTTTCGATCCCGCAACACCCTGAGCACCAGTGGCTCCCGCAGCGCCAGTTGCACCAGTAGCTCCGGCCTCACCTTTAGCGCCAGTTGCACCCGCAGCGCCGGGAATTCCTTGAGCGCCAGTATCACCTTTGATTCCCTGAGCACCAGTCGCACCAGTTGCGCCAATATCACCTTTAGGACCGATCGCACCAGTTGCACCAGCGACACCTGGATTTCCTTGCGCTCCAGTTGCACCAGTCGCACCAGTCGCGCCAGTGGCTCCGGTTGCACCTGCTGAACCAGTATCACCTTTGAGTCCAGTCGGCCCTTGTGCTCCAGCGGGACCAGTTGCACCTTGAATTCCGGCAGCGCCAGTTGAACCAGTTGAACCGATCGCTCCTGTGTCACCTTTAGCTCCCGGAAGTCCTTGCAAACCTTGGTCGCCTTGTTTAGCTCCCAAAGTCCAGGCGATCGACGGCGGTGGATTATTGATGCTCGGCCCGGTGGCAATGTAACTGCTTCCGTTATGAGCAACAGCATCAAACATGGCGTATTGGAATGTTGGGCTCCAGTTTCCGCGCCAAATCAAGCCGGGTCGCCCTTGAGGACCTTGTGGCCCTGTTCCACCTTGTGGCCCAGTTGCACCAGCCGGCCCCATTTGACCAGTCGGGCCGATATCACCCGGTGTACCTTGAATTCCTTGCTCTCCACGTTCGCCGGGAGTGCCGGGATTACCTTGCAAACCTTGCGAACCCATTTCGCCTGGAATTCCTTGATCACCGCGATCGCCTTTTTGACCTGCGGGGCCGGTTAAGCCGATCGAACCTGTAGCGCCAGTAGCGCCCATATCGCCAGCAATTCCTTGATCACCTCGATCGCCTTTTTGACCTTGCGGGCCGGTCAAACCGATCGGACCCGTCGCGCCCATGTCGCCGGGAATTCCTTGATCGCCACGATCGCCTTTAGAACCTTGCGGGCCGGTTAAACCGATCGAACCAGTTGCACCGATGTCACCGGGAATGCCTTGATCACCGCGATCACCTTTAGAACCCTGTGGGCCGGTTAAACCGATCGGACCAACAGGGCCGATATCGCCGGGAATTCCTTGATCACCTCGATCGCCTTTGGAACCCTGCGGGCCGGTTAAACCTTGATCACCAGTCGCGCCGACCGTGCCGGGAATGCCTTGATCACCACGATCACCTTTTATGCCGGGAGCGCCTTGCGGGCCGGTTAAGCCTGCCGGGCCCGTTGCGCCAATTTCGCCTGGAATGCCTTGGTCGCCACGATCGCCTTTTATTCCGGGACTGCCTTGTGGGCCGGTTAAGCCTGGATTTCCTTGAGAGCCAGTAGCGCCAACTAGACCTTGATCGCCTCGATCGCCTTTTTCACCGATCGGGCCTTGCATCCCTGGATTACCAATCTCGCCTTTTTCACCTTGCGGGCCGGCAATTCCAGGCTGACCCTGTAAACCTTCAGCACCAGTTGCACCTGGAGTTCCTGGTAAACCACGTTCGCCCGGTTCACCTTGAATGCCTTGATTTCCTTGAGGGCCAGGATTGCCAGCCGGGCCCGTCAAACCTTGAATGCCTTGAATTCCTTGACTGCCTGGTTCGCCTTTTTCACCGGCTACACCGGGAGAACCTGCGGAGCCATCAACACCGGGATTTCCTTGATCACCTTTCGGGCCGATCGGACCGATCGCACCAGTCGCGCCAGCAGTGCCGGCAATTCCTTGATCGCCTTTGGGACCTGGTGCTCCTGTTTCACCAGCAGGCCCGATCGCACCTGCTGTACCGGGTTCACCGGGAGTGCCGGGATTTCCTGGATCACCTTTAATACCCTGCGGGCCGGTAGCACCGGGTGTACCTGCTGCACCGGGCATACCATCCGCACCAGTCGCGCCGGGATTTCCCTGAATTCCCTGAATCCCTTGAGCGCCAGGATTACCAGTTGCACCTGTTGCGCCTGTTGCACCAGTTGCTCCGGGCGTTCCAGGCTGACCAACATCACCGCGATCGCCTTTTTCACCGGGAATGCCTTGAGGCCCGAGCGGACCTTGAGGCCCTGCTGGCCCGACTGGACCTTGTGGCCCAACGATTGCCGGCTCTGGAGGAATAAGAGTAACATCCCGAGAAGCGGTAGCAACAACACTCGTGCCAACCATCAAATCAGCGCGTAGAGTTCCATTTTGGGTGATGGCTGTTTCATAAGGAATCCACGGACTTTCTTTAATAATTGAGCCGTTGAGAGTGAAGCGGACAAAAGAGTTGGTTGGCGGATATTCTACATCAGCAACTACTACAGTTTGCCCTGAATAAAGAATAGGATTTCGTAGCGCAATTGTTGGTGAGTTGACCTTGACTTCAAAAGTGACTTGAGCTGTCGATCGAACTACCGGAGGCGTTGTGCCGGTGATATCTTCGACTTCAATGAGGTGAACGCCAGCACTATTAATAGGAATAACTAGCCCAAATTGATATTGAGGTGCTGCCGTCGTGCCGACATTAGTTGCGGATGTATCTGTCCCAACCACTGTGCCGTTGAGTTTAAATCGAACGTCAGTGTTTGTGTTACTTTCTGCGATCGCTGTTACTGCTAGAGAATAAGGCAAAGAGTTTACTTGAATACTTGGCTGACTTGGGGCGGTGATTCTAATAGCCATGATTATTTATTTAATTTGTGAATACACGAGATTTAATCTCTTCTCTGTAGTCAATACCAGAGAAGAGATTAAAAACAAGAGAGAGAAAGAACTTTGGCGCTTATCAGGTTTGAATCAGCAGAGCCTGAGCCAGGATAACTTCTGATTCCACTGATTCTCCAGCAATCATCAGAGTGGTGTAAGCGTCAGGGCTTGTGTTGTCACCGTCATCGTCGTGAACCATGATGACTTTAGTATTTTGCAACTGACTGAATGTTTGGTAAAGCTCAGTTAGATATTCAACCTGTTCGATCGGCATCAAAATGCTAAATACTGTCTCTGGTAAAACAGGCTCTTCCATCGCCAAACTTTGGGTTGCCATCCCTACTAACTCTGTCAAAGAGTTTCTGATCAAAGGTTGAAACAGCTCATCTAAAGTTTTGTATTCAATGCGTCGTGTCGCCGGAGCTTTGTAACTAGGAGCGAGGGGATTCATCGCCTTAATTGCAGCTCTCCGCATTGAAGCATCTCTGCTAAGAATTGCTGCTTCATCCAATGGCAGTTTAGCTCTTTTAATCGAAAGCGGTGAATCGCTTTCAGATTGGGGCCAGAAGTTGTAGTCAGCGAGTGTTGCTCGCAGCATTTTTGTTGCGAATCCTGCTGTTATTGTCATGGTGGTAATCGAGCTTGGTATCGAGTGATAAATTATTTTTTTAGTATATCATCTTAATTTTATTTCTCTTTTTGACAGCAAAAAGTTGACTTTTGTTTACAAACAAGATAGAAACAAAAATTAAATTTGACTAAGGGGGCTTTGACCAGGAAACGGCAATAACAGAAAGATAATTAGCGAAAAACCCGCAAGCTACAGAATTACTATTTAAAACTGTTGCTTTAGTATTTGCACTCTTTTGAGTATCAAAAAACTAAGCTTTTTCAAAATTGCTTACCCATTCATCACTTTCTTTGTCACCTAAGAAAACAATTTGACCATTTTCTGTAGCGGGTCAACAGATGGGGTAAGCTAAACACACAACAAACTTGAGGATAAGAAAAACCAGTAGCGAACTGGTTCAACGCTATTAGTGGCGAGAAAGTGCATAAAATTTCAGGATATAGGCTTGAATTTCTTGATTTTAAGCCAATCAAAGGAATTGACTATATAACTCTGTCAAACAGATGACTTTGACCTTCCCCACGACAAGAAGCTTTGTTAGCAGGAAGCCAATGACAGTCACCGGAAGCATTTCTTACCAGATACATTGAGGAACGATCCTCTGCGAGGGCTGCGCCAACGGAAGTTCAATTTTACCGTAGCTTGCAGGGCGCGTAGCGCCATCGCCCAACCCGGACACCAGTTTCTGCCGTAGTAGAAAAAGCAGTCCTTCGGTTCCTTAAACCATTCGATGTGATTTTTAGTTATTTTGACTATTTTGCTCATTTTGCTCATTAGATTTAGATGTGATTGATGAGAGATAGTCATAGTTATGGAGAAAAAACATCATCGTCCAAAAGCGAAGGACTACGTTAATAGTATTTAAGTAGCTTTTAGTCAATTAATTGTATTTCATACTTACAACCAACGAAAAGCATTTTATATTCAATAAAACTGTCATTGCCAGTGATTCCTAAGCGACCACTAAGAACAATTAGACAAAGCTACAAATTGACAATCTGGTCATCATGATTTTCCTTGTCCCTGGATTGCCTGTCCGTAAGAAGCGCAAAAATTGACGTGGTAGCATTTCTTGATAAACTGCCGTGATTTCGTGAGGATACGGCTCGATATGTAATGTGAATAGCTAAGAATCGATCGAATAGATGGGCAAGGTGAATCCGAGGTTTTCCGAAATTTAGCGAAATCAACCCTCATCAGCATCGAATTACTAAGAAAATCTGTGGCGAACAATTTCCAGATTTTGCTCATCTAATTCCAAGATTACCTGAATTTCTCAACAACCGTAACCGTTCAGGGGGGGTAGGAGAGTGAACGCAAAAAATGGGGTTCAAAATTTGGTAAATTAAATGACATGGAACAGAAGCGCGTCAATCATTTAGAGCAGATACCCCCTGAAGATTGGGGAAAAACTCCCACCAGTGTCAAGAAACTGGTGGAAGAGATGGCGCAGCAAATAGAACAACAGGAAAAGAAACTAGCAGAAGTCCTGACAGTGACTCAACAGCTCCACCAAAAAAATCAATCGGACATCAAAAAACTCGTCATCACCACCGTCGAGTGACCCACCAGGAGGCGAAAAAAAGCCACCAAAGACAAAAAGCAGTAAAAAACGAGGGGGTCAACCAGGTCATAAAGGACATAGCCGGGATTTATACCCAATAGAAGAATGTAGCGAAGTTATAGACCATCATCCAGAAGAATGCGCTAGTTGTAGAGAGCCCCTGAGTGGGTCAGATACAAACCCCTATCGCCATCAGATAGTAGAAATTCCACCAATGAGCCCCATCGTCATCGAGCATCGATTACATCAATTAACTTGCACAGGATGCGGTGCCACGACTCGTGCAACATTACCAGACGAGGTGAACCCAAGTGGTTACGGGGTCAGAGTAGTGGCGCTAGTGGCATTGCTGAGTGGAGTGTACCGCAATAGTCACAGAATGGTACAAAGTGCCATGCAAGAAATATTTGGGATTTCAATATCATTGGGAACTATCAACAGACTTCGGCTCGAAGCGAGCGATGCAGTTTCCGGCTGTGTGGATGAAGCAAAACTTTATATCCAACGCTCACCCCGAGTGGGAGCAGATGAAACCAGCTTTAATCAAGGAAATATTGACGGTGGTAATCCTCTACAGAGAAAAGCTTGGCTCTGGGTTGCAGTTACACCCCTAGTAACATTTTTTGAAATTGCCCTAACTCGTTGTACAGAAGCCGCGAGGAATTTATTGGGTGAAAACTTTGACGGGATTTTAAACTCTGACCGTCATGGTGCGTACAACTGGGTAGACTTAGAACGTCGGCAATTATGTTGGGCGCATCTACGACGGGAATTTATCAAAATTTCGGAACGTCCTGGAATCTCGGCACAATTGGGAACTGCACTGGTAAAACAACAGGAGAAGTTGTTTGAACTTTGGCATCGAGTCAGAGATGGCACTTTATCTCGTGATGATTTTGGTGAGTTGGTTCCAGAGATTCGCTCATCCATGAAAGCAACTTTACTTGAAGCAGATCACTATGCCATCGGTACAAGGGAAAAAACACCTCTGGCAAAAACGGTTCGTACCTGTCGTCAATTGCTCAAAGTGGAGTCGGCGATGTGGTTGTTCGTGACCAGTGAGAGTGTTGAACCGACCAACAATGCGGCAGAAAGGGCTATTCGTCCTGCCGTAATATGGCGACGTACTAGCTTTGGTTCTCAAACTGAAGCTGGTAGTCATTTTGTGGCTCGAATGCTAACTGTGGTTACAACCCTCAAGTCCCAAAAGCGTAATGTTTTGGAATTTATGACTCAGGCTGTTATTGCTGCTCGTGGTGGTACAACCGCGCCTTCTTTGCTTCCAGAAGTTACTACTTGTTCTGATGATTCTGAGTTGTTGAAGGCTGCTTAATTTTATTACTTTATTTTGGGGGGCGTGTTTCGTCTTATTTGCACCCCCTGAACGCTTACCAACAACCACTGTTATCCTTTTGATATAATTGTGACTAGGTATTGAGTTGGTGCGAGACTTTTTCCAATTTGTTGCGCCAGTGCATAATATTTGGTCTACGCCTCTCTACTACGGATGAAAAAGTACCTCAACCTCGTCACCGCCCTCCTCGCCTCGCTCAAACCCAAATCCGAGCTTCCCATAATCGATAGCTACGGGGAATCCCCGCTAACCCAGGAACAGCAGCAAGCTCTCATGGAATGGCTGTTCGCCAGTTTGATGGGTGCGGGGTACTTCGGTAAAGCTCACCTGATTTGGGATGACGGCCAGGATAGAGAGCGGGAGATTTTTACCGCATTAATGAGAAACGAACCAATCTTTCTGTACCGCCAAGGAGGGCGAGCTTCACCAACGGTTGAGGGATATTGTTGGCGACTGATTGGCGAACATCCGAGTTTGCGGGTGTATCAGTTAGAGATGGAAGTTGAAGGAGAGTGAAAGCTCTCCTTGACCTGGAAGCGATTATTATAAGGGGAAGCTGCCGTTAGCAAATTTTTATGGCATCATTCACCAACGGCACATTTCTTTCTCGAAATCGCAGTGTGAAAATGCTACCCGTACCCAATTTACTTTGCACAGTCAGGCTACCGCCATGTGCTAAGGCTATAGCTTGCGCTATCGCCAATCCCAATCCCGAGCCGCCAGTAACGCGATCGCGTGAACTGTTAACTCGATAGAAACGGTCAAAAATTTGCCTTTGATCTTCTGCTGCAATCCCACACCCTGTATCTTGAACATGAATCAGAACTAAATGGTCACTTTTCTCTAAAATAACATTTACTTTGCCACCAGGTGAAGTGTATTGAATCGCATTGACAATTAAATTAGAAACTAAGCGATAAAGCTGGTTAGAATCACCAATAACACTCAGTGGCTGATGCACCCGCAACTCCGATGTTAGCGCTACCTCTTTTGCGATCGCCATTGCTGCCAATTCTTCGAGTAAATCGCTAACCAGGTCATTCAAACAACAGAATTGAGGGTGATAGGCTATTGGTTGATTATCTATGCGAGCCAGCAACAGCAAATCAGCAACTAACTGAGTCAGCCGTCGATTTTGGCGATCGATCGTCCGCAAAGTTTCCCGCGCATCTTTTTCATCCAGTTGAGGCGTCAACAGCGCTGATTCTACTGTCGCCTGCGAAGCAGCTAAAGGCGTTCGTAATTCGTGAGCAGCATCCGCTGTAAACTGTTGAATTCGTTGGTAGGAAGCATAAATCGGTTTCATTGCCAATCCTGCCAATAACCAACTAGAAAAGCCAACTAAAATCAATGCTGTAGGCAATCCTAGTTTCAAAACCCATTTCACTGTACTGAGATAATCATTAAAGTCTTGTAGACTCCGCCCTACTTGAAAATATCCCCAATCTTGCTGGTTTTTAGTGTGCAGTTCTACAGAAATTTGGTGATAAACGTTGCCTTTAGTATCAGTTATTGTTTGACAGGGTGTGGAGTTAAACACTTGGGGTAAGTCTGCTGGATAAGCACCTGCTATAGCAATCAATTTCCCGGAATAGTCAAATAAACGGATATAATAATAGCTTGGGTTGATACTGCTAAAAATATGGTGGTGCGGCAACTGTTTTTTAATGCTGTTAACTCCAATTAGGCGGAGGTTGGGTAAAAGTTCGTTTACTATTGGCTCCAAGCGTCCGGGCTCTTGCAATTCGAGGTCTAGGCTGTCGTGTAGCGTTCCCGCTACGGATTCTAATTCGCGGTCTAGTGCTACCCAGTGAGCGTGGGCGATCACCCTATATACGCCAAATCCCAACACGCTTAAAATCAAACCCATTACTGCTGCATAGGAAAGGGCTAATTTCCAGCGAGTCCGGTTAAATAGTTTATTTTGATTCATTTTTCATAACTTAATAAGAGGTTGGTCAGACCTTAGATTTTTCAACGTAATTGTGTCATTTGAAGTGTAGCGAAGAATCTCACAAATTCTTCACTACCCTGCGTTGCCTTTGACTCATGACAGACACAATAGCTCCCTCTAGGACTATTGGTAAATAACCGGAGCTCTGAAAAATACCCAGCCTACTTTAATTTCTCATCCGGTATCCTACACCCTGTACAGTTTCAATTAAATTCGCGCCGCCAACGGACTTAAGTTTGCGCGTCAGCAAGTGCACTTGAGCTGCTACGACATTGCTAAAAGTATCTACACTAACCTCCCATAGCTGATTCCAAATTTAATCAGTGTTGACAATTTGGTGTTGAAGCTCTTTTTTTATTAGAGCAATTATCTGGCTTTTGTTACTTATAGCGAAATGGCAGCCAGTTCGACTTCCGCAGCTCACAACCAGATTTTCTACCTGTAGCTGTTGCAGTTGAATTTGGGGCGATCGCCTTTGCAAATCCCCAAATTTTGCTAACAGTTCTGCCATTCCGAACGGCTTCACTAAGTAATTATCGGCTCCCGCATCCAGTCCAGCTACTTTGTTTTCCCGGAGGTCTTTTGCCGTTAGCATCAACACAGGCAAATTACTATTGCAAGTCCGCAATTTACGCAGCAGTTCTAAACCCGATATTCCAGGCAGTAACCAGTCGAAGATTGCCCGTGTATATGTTTTTTTGTTGTTCTCTAGATAATTCCAAACCTGGGTGCCATCTAAAACCCAATCAACAGTATATTTTCCTGGTTCAATGTTCGCTTAATGACCCACCTAAAACTAGCTCATTTTCAACTAGCAGAACTTTCATAATCAATGACAGTATGATAGTGTGTCTGCAACAAAAATCTTCCTATCAATAGACATGAATTTGAGCAAAACCCATTGGTATCTCTCCATTAACCCCAACAGATTTAGCAGAAATTCGGTATAGCCAAGCGTTAGAAACACCTTTTATTGTTACATCGTTCAAAACAAGTTTAAGCTTTGATTCTGACGCAAGTGGTTGAGAGATTTTTACTATAATTTGGTTGTCTCCCATAGAAAACTCAGCATTAATTTTTCCCTTCACATCGTCTGTTAAAGTGATATTGTTGCTGACTATTAACCCCTGTGGAACATCAATAATCAGATGAGAAAGAGGGCTACGGCCTTGAGGAATGTGCAACCTAATCGTATGCCGAACAATCTTTGCCCGAGTTTGAGGAAATTGTACAGCTCCATCGATATGAGGAGTAGATCCTATGCGGGCATCCGCATAGTCAGCAGCAATCGGAACTGTGAGAGCTAAAGCTACAGCCGAACAGATTAGCCTTTTCATTATTTTACCCCTGTATGACAACCGATCTCGTTAATCAAGCCTCAGAATCCTTAGTAAACGACTCTGTTATTATCTAAATTGACATATTGAGATGAAATCAGGATGAAATTTTTGACCTTTCAAGCCCATTTATCCAGAAATCAGATTTTTAAAAGAAACTATTCATTCCTGTTGTGGTAAGTTGCTACTGCCGAGGGTGCGATGGGATAGTATCGAGAATAGTGGGTATCAAGATATTTTTTATACTCACAACACAAGATTTTCTTGACCAAGAGGGCACGGAGAACTCCGATCGCCAGTTTCTACTTGGAACGTAGTGTGTTCAATACCCAAAGATACTGCTGCATCAGCAATCAGGTGGAGGAACGCGCCTCTGATGTTCAAGTCATTATGACGATCGGCCATAAACATTAAGGCACTTCCCGTAGTAATAGCGATACCTACGGCTGCAATGCCAATAATTCTACCGCCTGATACTGAGCTGGGTTCTGAAAAACGTTGAATAGCTTCAGGAGCGATCGCCCCTGAAGCTACCAGCAGAAGAATAGCGTTCAACAGAGCCGCCAAAATGGAAGAACGACGCAGCCCATAGGTGTGGCGGGCTGTCGGTCGCCGACGGGTCAGGATGGTTGTTCCCCAGCCAGTAGCAGACCTAAAACATCACTCAAATTGTGACCTGCATCGGCAAGTAGGGCAAGGGAATTGGCAAGAATTCCATAAACTGGCTCAATGATGACAAACCGCGTGTTGAGTGCGATGCTGATGGCAAAGGCACGGTTGTAATTACCACCGTGGTCGTATCCGTGTCAAACGTGACTGTGATTGTGAGACACGATCGCTACCCTTGAAGCTTGTTTCTCTTGCCCTACCCAACAGGGAAAATTTACTGCTTAAAACTAAAGCGACCGTCTACTTTTTTCCCGCCAATATCCGACGTAATTTTCACCTGATACTGACCCGCTGCCTTTCCAGGAAGCAAAGCCGTGTAGCTTTTTTCTTGACCTCCATAGGTCATGGGAAGTGTCTTTTGACTACCATCAGGTAGCTGAATTTGAGCCGTTACTTTAGCATTAGAGATTTCTTCGTTATTTTCTTCTTTTAGAAGATGGAAATCTAAACGAGTTCCATTATCTTCTTTTTCAGAGATAAACTCTAAGTGATAGGGAGCTGACTCGACAACTTGAGCGCCTTTGTGAAACGCGCCGGCATGGGTAGAGGGCTCTTTTTTTGCTGCTCCATCGGACGCCTCGGACTTAGCAGGCTGGGCACCAGTAGAACTAGCATCTGAATTGGCGCTTGGGTTGCTGTTCCCACAAGCTCCTAAGAAAAGCAGACCCACACTTCCTAGAACAATCAAGCCTGATTTGAAAAAATTCATGTGCTTTACTCCTTGCATTCAATGATCAGTAATCTTAACAAATTTTACATCATATTTATCTTGCATACTCCCCTAAGAATTAATGCCAATTTTTAGATTAATTAATCTGTGCGAAACTCAGCTACACCTATGGGAATCTCTGTGTCACTACCAACGACTTTAGCTGAAAATCGGTACACAGAAGTAGAATCGAGAATGGGTTGTTTAACTTGGTTGAGATTAATATCAATCCTGCTGCCAGGAGCGACGGGTTTAAGGAAGTCTAATATAATGTTTTTGCCATTGACAGAAACATTGATGCTAATTTTCCTACCCTTGTGTTCCAGCACCTCAATATCATTACTCACAGCGACAGTGGGTGGAGTAGCAATAATTATCTGAGTAACAGCGTTGCTATTTTCAGGAAAGTGTAACACGAAAGTTTGTTTGACAAGCCGCCAGCGAGCGGGGGAAAAGTACACATCTTCGTCAACATTAGAAAACCTACTCTCATCTGTCTCGAAACTTGCATAACTAGGAGCCATTAAAACTGTACTAGCCAAAGTCAATGCAACAGCCTTAATTAGTATTTTCTTCATATTGATTCTTTTGGATGACATAAACGAAGGAGAAAATCTGAGCAATATACCGTGAAAATTACTTTTCAAAAACGGCTTGAACTACCTTCCCGTTATCCGAAACGGGCGGTGTTTGTTTAGGCACTAAGAATCTTCCAAACTTGGCGTACAACGCTGGTAACACCAGCAACGTTAAGGCTGTAGAAGTAAACAATCCGCCTAAAACTACTATTGACAAAGGTTGCAGGATTTCTTTTCCCGCGCCGCCTTCTAATGCTAAAGGTGCTAAACCTAAAGCTGAAGTTGAAGCAGTCATCAAAATAGCATTAAGCCGTTCCATCGAGCCTTTAATAATTGCTTCCTTAAAAGGCATTCCCTCTGCCAATTTAGTGTTGTAGTTGTCTACTAAAAGCAAACCGTTGCGGGTGGCAACGCCAAATAATGTAACAAAGCCAACCAGGGAAGCTACAGAGATGATGCCACCCGTCAAAGCTACCGCGATTACTCCTCCCACTAATCCGAGTGGCAAATTAATCATAATCATAGCAGTTGAAGGAATTGACTTGACCGAAATATACATTAACACTGTTATTACAAGAAAGGAGATCGCACTAAATATCATAATATTTTGCGAAGCTCTTTGTTCTGCTTCAAATTGACCGCCGTACTGGATAAAATAACCAAAAGGC
Source organism: Microcoleus sp. POL10_C6 (assembly GCF_036701585.1). NCBI lineage: Bacteria > Bacillati > Cyanobacteriota > Cyanophyceae > Oscillatoriales > Microcoleaceae > Microcoleus > Microcoleus sp. POL10_C6. The sequence goes on from NZ_JAUBRB010000020.1 coordinate 56,024, forward strand.
AACTCCACCTCTCGTTTTACTTTAGCTTGAATTTCATTCACAACTGCTCGCAAATCCCTACCTTTAGCATTAGCCGCTGCTACAATCAAGCGAGAAACATTCTCGCGGTTAATCGTATTTGGGCCCGTACCGTATTTAACAGTAGCAACTTGGGCTAAGGGAATTTTATTACCGCTTGGAGTATCAACCAACAAATTCTGAATAGTTTCTAAGTTATTTCGGGCTTCAGGCTGCAACCAAACAACTAAATCAAAAGTTTGCTGAACTTCTAAAACTTGAGAAACAACTTTGCCGTTTAAAGCTGTCTCAATTATTTCAGAAAGCTCTCCGATTTTCAAACCGTATCTACCCGCTGCTTGGCGGTTAAACTTAATTTGAATTTGTTGCACTGGCACCTGCGGTTCGAGTTGCAAATCCACAATTCCCTCAACAGTTTTCATTTGCTCTTCAACTTTTGCCCCGAGGCTGCGAAGCTGATCCAAATCCGGGCCAAAGATTTTGACAGCAATCTGACTTCGGACACCAGATAAAACCTCATCCATTCTGTGAGAAATAAAACCGCCGATATTTGGTGCAACTCCCGGCAATTTAGCAAATTCCTGCCGCAGCGCCTCCAAAGTTTTCGGTCTATTTTTCATGCCCTCCTCGCTCAAACCGATATCGATGTGAGCTAAATTGACTCCCGCAGCATCAGCATCTCCCGGAGCTCTGCCCGATCGCACTTGCACGTATTCAAACCTGCTATCATTCTTAAGTGCATCTTCAATAGCAAAAGCTGCGCTATCTGTTGTCTCCAAAGACACTCCCGGATAAAGCTGAATAGTATTCACCAAAGTTTGCTCCTGAAACTCCGGCAAAAACACCCGTCCAAACGAAGGCAAAATAATTAATGCAGCCACCATGCTAGCAGCAGCTAAAGCTAAAATAATCCACGAATAACGCATTGAAATTCTGATACAATAATGATAAATGTGCTTGCAAAATCTCGGTAACCAAGGTTCTTTACCACTCATGCGTTTGGTAGGCAACAAAATAGCGCAAAGAGCCGGAGATATGAACAGCGATTCCAGACTAGAAATTACCACAACTACCAAATAAGTAATCCCCATCGGCGTAAAAACTCGACCTTCTATACCGGGTAAACTAAAAATTGGCGAAAACACCACAATCCCAATAACAGTCGCTCCAATTAAAGAATCGCGCACCTCCTGACTGCCATCAAAAATCACATCCATCACCGGACGAGGATGAAGAGAAGACGTATTTTCTCTCAAGTTGCGGTAGGTATTTTCCGCATATACAATAGCATCGTCGATCGCAGTACCGATCGCCACCGACAAACCCCCCAAAGTCATCGTATTCAGCCCCAGCCCCAGCCAATACATCGCCAGCAGCGCGAACAGCCAAGTCAGAAAGAAATCCAACAAAACAACCCCGAGAGTGCGCCAATTCATCAAAAACGGGATGAGAATAAGGGTGACGATAATACTGCCTTCAACTAAAGCCGAGCGCACATTCTCCACCGAGGAATTAATATATTCTTCCTGTCGGAAAGTCACAGTAACTTTAATATCTTTTGGCAGAGCTTCCTTCACCTCAGCCATTGCTGCCTCAACCGCTTTCGTTACCGCTGGAGTATCAGCAACGGGCTGTCTGTTTACCATCACAATCACAGCTTTTTTGCCGTTAAAGCTGCCGTCGCCCCGCTTGATAGCAGCACCAACCTTGACATCAGCGACATCACCAATTCTGACGACTGTTCCTTGCCGAGATGCGATCGCAGATTGCTGCAAATCTTCCACAGACTCAATCCGCCCCACCCCCCGGATTAAAGTTTCTTTATCCGGCGTAATTAAATACCCCCCCGGCGCGTTAACATTCGCAGCCGCTGTCGCTTCGGCAACTTGCTGCAACGACACATTAAAAGCTTTTAACTTGGCAGGTTCTACTAATACTTGATATTGCTTCTGCTCGCCACCGTAAGCCATGACTTGGGCAACGCCAGTCACGCCTAAAAGGCGATTTGTGATTTGCCAGTCAACCAGACGGCGCACTTCCATCAAAGGAGTAGTTTCCGAGGTAAAAGCATAGGTAATCACCAGACCAACAGGTGAAGTTGTCGGAGAAATTTGCGGTGTTTCTACCCCAGCCGGGAGTTTGCTTTGAGCTTGCTGCAACCTTTCTGTTATCAACTGGCGCGCTTGATAAATGTCAGTTTGCCAATCAAAGATAACTTTAACAGCAGAAAGGCCCACAGCAGAAGCCGATCGCACTGCTGTTACCCCAGGAGTTCCGTTAATCGCACTTTCGATCGGTAGTGTTACCAAAGACTCGATTTCTTCCGGCGCGAGCCCCGGCGCTTCCGTCTGAATTTCCACCTGTGGCGGTGCGAAAGGCGGAAAGACATCCAGCGACATTTGGGGAATGATAGAAAATGTCCAAAGACTAACAATAATGGTAGCCACAACGACTAGCCACCGGCGGTTTATGACCCATCTAAGAATTGTGCTGAACATTTAATAATTTGGGAATTGGGCATTGGGCATTGGGCATTGATAAAAACAGCTATCCGTGTATCCGTGACTTCTGTGTCGTGCTGTTACTTCAAACTCTTGACTTCTTCCTCTTGAGTTTTAACGTGATGGTTGTCATTGTGTAACACCAGTTCAGTGTCTAAGGCCGATGCAGAGGCGGAAAAACCATTATTTGCGGCATGGTTTCCTGAATCCGCTGCTATTGCTGGCAATTTGCGCCGATTTCCCCACAACACGCCGGCTGTGAAAGTTAGGGATGCGATCGCAATTCCTCCCCCTATTCCCGCCCACCATAAAGACACGGGTAAATTATTAAAATTAACCTCTGTTGCCTTTGGAGTTGCCTCTTCTTTTTCCTCATCTTCTGAGTGTTTATCGTTACCGCCTCGCAAAGATTGTGCGTAAAGTTGAGGTGCTCGCTGCGTTACTACCAAATCTCCCTCGAATAAACCGGTCTTAACTTCAACTAAATCTCCGGCAGTTTGACCTTGTTCAATTTCAACAGCTTGATAAGCATTGCCATTTTGGACGTAAACGGTTTTTTTACCGCTAACCTCCACTACCGCTGCACTCGGAATTGCTAAAATATTTGTGGCAGTTTTGTCTGTTAAAATCTCCAACTCCGCAAACAGTCCGGGCTTTAATTCGCCGTTAATATTATCTACTTCTGCTTTTACCAGCACAACCCGCGTTTCTCCTGACACGGATGACCCAATGAAGGTGATTTTTCCCTTGAAAATGCGATCGGGTAAATTAGCAACTTTTACCCTGACTTCCTGACCCTGTTTTACTTGATTCAGGTCTTTTTCGTAAATATTGGCTGTGGCAAAAACGCGGCTGTCATTTAACAGACTCATCAACGGTTTTTCAGCGTTTACTGACTCTCCTGGAGTGATTTCGCGATCGGCTACCGTCCCCGAAATCGGAGCAACTACGGTAACGAGTCCTCGATCGTTGGCAGCAGTTCCTAATTGTTGCAGCCGCGCTTGATACGCCGCATCAGCCAAGCGAATGCGCGACTGAGCGACTTCGACGGCAGTTTTGCCGCGTTTGAGTTGGTTCTCGGCTTCTAGGAATTCCCGGCGGCTCTGAGCTCTGGTAAGTTGAGCTTTTGCTTCTGCTACTCTGCCTTGGGCATCCCGCAATTCCCGCATTGGGAGGTCTACTTCGGCTTGTTTAATTTCGGTTTGAGCTTTGATTACTTCAGGACGGCTTTTTGCCTTAGCAACAGCGGCTTGTGCTTCGGCGAAGCGAGCTTGCGATTCCAGCATTGTGCGCCGCGCGATCGCCCCAGATGCCACTAATTCTTTGTCGCGATCGAACTGTTCTTTTGCCACAGTCAGTTCAGTTTCGGCTCTGGCGATCTCAGCTTGCGATATTTCAACTTGGCGCTGATAGTTTTCTTTAGCGGCTTGCACCACGGAACGATTATTTACTAATTCTTGTTCTTGCTGGTACTGCTTAGTTACCGCTGTCAATTGGGTTTTGGCTTGGGCGATTTCTGCTGCGGATATTTGAAGTTGGCGATCGTAATTTTCTCGTGCTAGTTTTAGATCGCCTTCAGCTTGCTGCAAATCTGCCTCAGCTTCGGCACGTTTCGAGAGAGATTCAACCCGCAATTGTCCTAATTCTGAACTGGATAAAACCGCAAGTGGTTGACCTTTTGATACTTTGTCCCCAGGCTTAACTAGCAACTCTACTACTTTCCCAGCAACAGGAGCCGTAACTTCTACTTTTTCGTTGGGTAAAGTTTCAATTTGTCCGGTGGTTTTGATGCCGATATCTAGTCGCTGTCGAGCGGCAGGGGAAACTTTAATTCCTAATCGTTTTGCTGTTTCGGCATCGACAGAAATAGCAGTAGGAGTTTCAGTTGCTTCGTCGCTATGCTTAAATTCATCTCCGTGGCCAGCGTGGGCAAAAACAGCGACAGGAGAACTTAGCAAAATTATGCTGAACAAAGTTCCAGAAAAACTGCTAATAATTGCCGGAGATTGAACATACTTGTGGAATATCATCGTTGGCAGTGTCCTTGAAATGAGGTTGAGTGCCCCAGGTTTAACGATTGGTATTTTGCCAAGGTAAGTAAGTGACACCCATTAGGTAAAGTTACTTATTAGCATTTTCCCATAAGCGACCGATAAGCAATGACCGAGAGCTAGAAATGCTCTACTCAACCTAGTGTTTCACAGTCAAATGAAATTAGGATGAAATTTCGCTTCAGCAGCCCAGATGCCTACGGGCTGCTAAAATGCCAATGTTGAAGCCGATCTCAAGACGAAATTGAGGACAATTCAAACTGTGCTACCGGAAAATGAAGTTAGGAAAGCGAGCGCATCTCTTGGCTATCCAGGCGCTTGAAGACAGAAGTCAGAATATTACCCATTCCCAATTTCACAGTGCATATATGGATCATCTGACAGTCAAATTCCAAGGCATGAGTTGAGTGGATGGCCCCTTCTGCTGGTATCCAGCGCGTTTTTGCTGAAGTTGGACTAGACCCAAAAGCAGCTCAAATCTAAACACTGCAAGCACCAGGGAAAATTGTAGCGATGGTGGGAGATGGGATTAACGATGCTCCGGCTTGGGCAATAGCGGATGTGGGAACTGCGACGCTGCTCATGTAAGGGTATAAATAAGCTTTCAGGTGTTGACATATCATTATCTGCTGATATGATGATGTAAAAGAGCTTTGTATTGAAGCTAAGCATATGATTTTCTCTGCTCAATCCCAGTCCACTCGCTTGAAAGCAAAACTCTTTCGTGGGTTTTCCGATCCATCCCGATTGGCGATTTTGGACGTGCTGCGATCGCGTCCAATGACCGTGAGTGAAATTGTTGAAGCAACCGGGCTATCGCAATCTAACACCTCAAACCACTTGGGCTGTCTCCGTGATTGCGGTCTGGTAAACACCGTACAGCAAGGACGGTACACGAGCTATCAACTCGCCGATGCACGAGTTGCTGAGATTTTGGAAATGGTTGAAGAGTTACTGGCTGATGTAGCAAAAGGAGTTTATGAATGTACCCGCTACAACTGCTCAGAGAACGAATAACAACAAGCTAAACAGGAGGCACGATGTCAGACTGTGGATGTCACATGGAAGCCAAGAACGCAGCCGAGCGTAAAACGTTGCGAATTCTGTTACTTATCAATGGCACAATGTTTGTCGTCGGAATTGTGGCAGGAGTTTTAGCGGATTCAACTGCCTTAGTGGCAGACTCATTAGATATGTTTGCAGATGCTTCGGTTTACATGATGTCGCTGTATGCAGTTGGCAAATCGGCGCATCACAAGAATCGTGCAGCGACTCTAAGTGGTATTTTTCAGATCACGTTAGCCGTGATGGTTGTCGTCGATGTGATTCGACGGTTTGTTTGGGGAAGCTCACCGGAATCAGGTTGGATGATGGCAATGGCTTTCTTGGCGCTGATTGCTAACAGTTATGGTTTGTACCTTCTCTCAAAGCATCGTAAGGGTGAGGTACATATGCGGGCAAGTTGGATATTTACGCAGAATGATGTAATTGCAAATTTTAGTGTGATCGTCGCAGGTTTCCTAGTCACTCTATTTAATTCTCGGTTTCCCGATTTAATTGTTGGATTTGGAATCGCAAGCCTAGTCGTTTGGGGTGGAATCAGTATTATTCGGGATGCACAACGCGACAGAATGAAGCAACCACGGCTGTAGTAATATCGCTTAACAGGTTTTGCAGCAACGATTTGAACGTTTCTCGCTTCATTTTAGTTTTTTCATCGCCGAGACATAGAAACAGTACCGAAGATAGCTATGAGTAAAATGTACTCCAGCAACTTAACCCTGGAACAATGGGAGTTGATTGAACCTTTAATCCCACCTGCAAAATCTAGGGAACGTCTTCGCAAGGTTGAGGTGTGGAATGTCCTGAATGCAATCTTTTACCTGTTAACCCAAGGCTGTACTTGGCGTGACTTATCGGGAGACTTCCCACTTTGGCAGAGCGTCTATCGCTACTTCTGCACCTGGCGTAAAGACGGAACTTTGCTGAGGCTACATGACCGACTTAGAGCCTGGGTTAAAGTTAGCCACAACCGAGCGGTGAGTCCGTCTGAAGCCATCGTGGATAGTCAAAGCATCAAAAATGCAGCAATGGTAAACCAAGCAATGGGATGTGACACAGGTAAGCAAATAATATGAGTCAATAATTTTTACTTAACATGAGCAAAACGATAATAATTCTTACTCTCGATCGCAACTTTTGACCGCAAACATGAGCTAATTAGCAGCCAAACTTTTAACTCAATAATTTACCAAATTGTTAGCTTTGGAGATATAGTATGAATATATGTTCATAAGTTAATTGTATTTTTCTATCTAGGAGGCATCATGAAAAAGACAAAAGCATCAGATTCCGGCTGCTGTAGTTGCAGTCACGACGATCGTCCCGATCTCAGTCATGAGAATCATAACCAGAACCAAAGCCACGGCCAGGGGAACGGAGATTTTAACCTCAAGCAAGAATTGATTCCTGTGATATTGGTTGTTGTACTATTTGTCGGCGGTTTAATTTTTGAAGAAAAACTGCACAACACGCCCTATTCAATAGGTGAATATCTGGTTTTCATCCCAGCCTATCTTTTAAGCGGATGGAATGTTTTAACCAGTGCGGGTCGCAACATTCTGCGAGGTCGATTTTTTGATGAAAATTTCTTAATGACTATAGCAACACTGGGCGCTGTAGCCATTCACAAACTCCCTGAAGCAGTCGGGGTGATGTTGTTTTTCAAAATCGGAGAACTTTTTCAAGAATTTGCCGTAGGGCGATCGCGTCAATCGATCCGATCGCTTTTAGAAATTCGCCCTGACAGCGCCAACCTCAAAGCAAATGGCGACATCAAAAAAGTTGCACCAGAAACCGTAGCCGTCGGCGAGATCATCCTTGTCAAACCGGGAGAAAAAATTCCCTTAGACGGTGAAATTATAGACGGCAGTTCTCAGATTGACACATCTGCACTAACTGGAGAATCAGTACCTCGAACCGTGAAAGTTGGAGAAATAGTTTTAGCAGGAACAATTAACCAGACAGGAGTTCTTACCGTCAAAGTTACCAAACTATTCGGTGAATCTTCAATATCCAGAATTCTGGAATTAGTAGAAAATGCCAGAAGCAAAAAAGCTGAAACTGAGAAATTTATCACCAAATTTGCCAGTTACTACACGCCTTTTGTAGTGTTTGCATCGCTAGCAGTGGCTTTAATTCCGCCTTTGTTGATTTCAGGGGCAACTAATGCCGATCGCTTTTTATGGGTTTACCGCGCCCTTGTCTTGTTAGTTATTTCCTGTCCTTGCGGATTGGTTATCAGCATTCCTCTGGGATACTTTGGGGGAATTGGCGGTGCAGCCAAGCGCGGGATTTTGGTTAAAGGCTCGACTTTTTTAGATACCCTGACAGCAGTCAAGACAGTTGTTTTGGACAAAACTGGAACTTTGACAAAAGGAGTTTTTAAAGTAGCACAAATTGTGCCTACGAATGGTTTTTCCCAGACAGAGTTAATGGAAATAGCTGCTAAAGTAGAATCTCAGTCAAATCACCCTGTCGCGAAATCTATTATGGAAGCTTACGGCGGAAAAATAGATTCATCGGATGTGAAAGATTACGAAGAAATAGCGGGACACGGCATCCGAGCAAAATTAAATAATCAAATTGTGCTTGCGGGAAATGACCGTTTGCTGCACCGAGAAAATATCCCTCACGATGTCTGCAATGCTGAAGGTACTGTCGTCCATTTAGCAGTAGACAACCGCTACGCTGGCTATATTTCAATTGCTGATGAGCTTAAGGAAGACGCAGTACAGGCTATTCGCGATCTCAAGAAAGTCGGTGTCGATCGAATCGTGATGCTAACAGGAGATAATCAAGCTGTAGCTGAGAGTGTTGCGAAAAAGCTCGGTTTAGATTCCTACTTAGCTGAGTTATTACCTGAAGGAAAAGTAGAGGCGATAGAAAAACTGATCTCCCAATCTAAAAAAGGCGATAAAATTATCTTCGTTGGGGATGGAATTAATGATGCCCCCGTACTTGCTAGAGCCGATGTTGGCATAGCAATGGGAGGTCTGGGTTCGGATGCGGCGATCGAAACTGCCGATGTTGTAATTATGGCAGATGCACCGTCCAAGGTGGCTGAAGCTATCCAAATTGCCAGAAAAACTCACAATATTGTTTGGCAAAATATCATTTTTGCCATGTTAGTCAAAGGCATATTTATTGCTTTTGGTGCTTTTGGGTTAGCTACAATGTGGGAGGCCGTTTTTGCCGATGTTGGGGTCGCTTTAGCAGCAATTTTCAATGCGACTAGAGTTTTGAAATAGAGTGTTCGCTGGGCGGGCATTGCCGAACTTACGCCACAATTGAAACATACATTTTGAGGTCAAATATACTATGCGTCGTCAACGTTCTCAGCCTTGGATTCACCGCTATTCTCGTCCCATCACGGCAGGAATTGCCTCGATAGGGGCTGCGATCACTGCTTATCTAACAGTGGTCAAGTTATCCAACGGAACGGCAGTTTGTCCGATCGAAGGCTGCGATATCGTGCTTTCGAGTCCCTATGCCTATGTCTTTGGTTTGCCTCTTTCTTTGTTCGGTTTTTTGGGCTACTTGAGCATGATAGTTTTTGCCGTAGCTCCCCTACTTGTTAATCCAGCAGAACAGAAGAGTCTCCGCTCTAAGTTAGAGTCTTGGACGGGACTATTTCTGTTTGCTGGTAGCACAGCTATGACGATTTTCAGCGGCTATCTGATGTATGTACTGGCTGTTGATATTAAAGCAGCTTGTATTTACTGTATTGCTTCTGCTTTGTTTGCAACTAGCTTGTTTGTCTTAGCATTAATCGGTCGCGAATGGGATGATATCGGGCAACTATTTTTTATAGGAATTCTGGTGTCTATGTTAGTGCTGATTTCCTCTCTGGCTCTTTATGCCGATGTCAATAATCTCGGTACGGCTAAGGAAACAAGTATGAACACTACAACATCTTCTGGTACTTCAGAAATTGCTTTAGCCCAACATTTAAAAAGAGTGGGAGCTAAAATGTACGGTTCTTTTACCTGCGATCACTGTCAGATGCAGAAGGAAAGTTTTGGCAAAGAAGCGGCTCGCATTATCAATTATATCGAGTGCAATCCGCAAGGGAAAAATGCTCGTCGCGATCTTTGCGAAGCGGCCAAGATTCAGGGTACTCCTACTTGGGAAATTAATGGTAAGTTCTACTCAGGGCAAAAATCTTTGCAGGAGTTAGCTGATTTATCAGGTTATCAGGGAACTCGCGAATTTAGAAACCTCTCAAATCAGCAACGTTGACAAGAGTGATTTTTGGCGATCGACCTCATCATAGTCGATCGCACGCATCTCCGTTTAAGGTATGAAAAAATACACAATTTTATATTTATGGTAATCGTGCGGTTGTAGCTAATGGGCGATCGCTGGCTATCTTGGATTTTAAACATTCAAGAGCCAGGAAAACTGCCATTTCCCGCGTTCCTCAGCACAAGAAGCCAGGTTTCACTGCAATCACAATTGGGCTTCAGGTGAGATTATGTGTAACGCCCCAGGTTTTACTGCTGTGCCTCATGCAGCAGCCCGTGTAGAAACTTCTTTAAGAATAGAAAATAATTCATCTAGCAGTTTAAAAGGATGCAGGGGTGCGATGGCGTTCCGCCCCGCAAGCTACGGCATCAGTTACGCTTGCTGTCAGAATGTCCTAACTGTGAGGCGAGGTTTAAGGTTCCGGCGTTGTAGGAGCTGAGCGGTGTCGGTTGCCTTTTGGAGGGATGAGTGCATATCACAAAGCTATTTGAGCGAAGTATTTTTCTGGATTAACTTGAGCTAACTCGATGGAGATAACCTTGACACCTTCACAGGCAAATTTCTTACACTAAAAACATATCTAACGGTTAGACACGCCAAATAACGCGAACAATCATAAATCAGATCGCCCCGTCACTCCGCTTCAGCCATTTCACTTACCCAAATTCCGTGAGTTTACCAGGTACGAGATACTGCCTAATGAGTTAGCTTTGATGTAAGCTCTCCCAAAAGCCTTTCCGCCAGCTAAGTTCATAAGTGCTGATGGAGCTAATTTCTTAGGCATATTTTATAGAGAAACTTTCAGGCGCCAAATAATGAATAAGAAAGACCTGAGTGAAGCCGATATTTGCGATCGCTACATTACACCTGCCCTTTATGACGCGGGTTGGAAAAAGGGTCAAATCCGCAGGGAATATAGCTTTACAGACGGTCAGATGATAGTCCGGGGTCAGATGGCGGTGCGAGGATCTGGGAAACGGGCAGATTACCTGCTGTATTACCCAGCAAATCAGCCGATCGCAGTCATTGAAGCCAAAGACAACAAGCATAGTGTGGGGGCAGGGATACAGCAGGCACTTGCCTACGCAGAGGCTCTGAAAGTTCCCTTTGTCTTTTCCTCGAATGGGGATGCCTTCTTATTCCATGACAAGAGTGGAACCTACGCTCAGATAGAACAGCAACTCGGCCTGAATGCCTTTCCATCACCAGAGGAACTATGGCAGCACTATAAACAGTGGCAGGATTTACAATCCGTTAATCAGGATTTGCTAACGTCCTCCTATTTCGTTGAGATTGGCGGGAAGGAACCCCGTTACTATCAACAACTTGCAGTCAATCGCACAATTGAGGCGATCGCTCGTGGTCAGAGACGGTGTTTGTTGGTGATGGCAACCGGAGCGGGTAAAACTTACACAGTCTTTAATATTATCTGGCGACTGTGGAAGACGAAAGTTGTCAAACGGGTTTTGTTTCTGGCCGATCGCAATGCACTGGTAGACCAAACGATTATTAATGACTTTCGCCCCTTTGGTGAGGTCATGACCAAGCTAGACCGCAGGCTGGTTGATAATGAAAATGGGGAGATTACTACCGCCTATGAAATCTATCTGGGACTGTATCAAGCAATCATCGGCAATGAAGAACGAGATAACCTCTACGAGAAATTCGACCGAGATTTCTTCGACCTGGTGGTGATTGATGAGTGTCACCGGGGCAGCGCAGCAGAGGACTCCAATTGGCGACAGGTACTCGATTATTTCTCAGAGGCAATTCAGGTAGGGCTGACGGCAACGCCAAAGGAAACCAAATACGTCTCAAATATTGATTACTTTGGTGAACCGATTTTTGAATACTCCCTCAAGCAGGGAATCGAAGATGGTTTCCTGGCTCCCTTCCGCAGGATACAAGTTGGCTTAGATAAAGACCTGGAAGGTTGGACGCCAGAAGCAGGAGAATATGACGATAATGGTCAACTAATTGAGGAGCGGGACTATAACCTGCTGGACTATGACCGAAACATTACCTTTGGCAAACGGACTCAACGGGTCGCGGAATATGTCACTCAGTTTCTTCACGATGGCGACCCAATGCGGAAGACCATTGTTTTTTGTGAGGACATTGACCACGCCGAACGAATGCGAGAAGCCTTGGCTAACGTAACGCTGAATCGAGGGCTTGTTCTCAAAGACCATCGTTACGTCATGCGAATTACTGGAGATGAGAAGGAAGGTAAAGCTCAAATCGATAACTTTATCAATCCCAAAGAGACGTATCCAGTGATTGCCACGACATCTAAGCTAATGACGACGGGGATAGATGCCCAAACCTGCCATGTGATTGTGTTGGATCGCCGTATCCAATCTCTGACAGAGTTTAAGCAGATTATTGGTCGGGGTACGCGCTTACGCCCGGACTATGGCAAGAATTTCTTCACGATTATTGATTTCCGCAACGCCACCCAACTCTTTGATGATCCGGATTGGGACGGCCCACCGATTCAGGATGAAAACTTTGGTACAGAAAGTCAACAAACCGGAACGGTCATTAATACAGAAGCAAAAGGCAATGATGATGGCGAGGACGTGGACGATAATGACGATCGCATCGGCACTGACTTGTCAGTTCGCATCAAGTATCGAGTCGGTCGGCAGGAGTTCGAGGTAGCAAAGGAGCGGGTGAGCTATTACAACAAGGATGGACAACTAACTACAGAGTCGCTAAAGGATTATACTCGTCGCACTGTCAGCGAGGCATACCAGTCTCTCGACCATTTTCTCAATAAGTGGAACGAAGCCGATCGCAAACAAGCGATTGTTGAAGAGTTGAAAGAGCATGGGGTGATTCTAGAAGCTTTGGAGGATATGGTCGGTAAGGACTATGACCTCTTCGATTTAGTTTGCCATGTTGCCTTTGACCGTCCACCCCTAACTCGTAAAGAACGGGCCGATAAAGTACGAAAGCGCGATGTGTTTGCCAAATATGGTGCAACTGCCTGTATTGTATTGAATGCTCTATTGGATAAGTATGCCGATCGGGGCATCATTGCGATCGAAGATACGACTGTCTTACAGCTTGACCCGTTTGCCAAACTGGGAACTCCGATGGAGCTCGTCCGCAGCTTTGGTAACAAACAACAGTACAAAGCCGCGATTCGAGAGCTAGAGTCTCTGTTGTACGAAAACCGAGGAGCTTGAGCCTGTTACCTGCCTAGAGTACAACTGTTTTTTAGTATCTTTTGAGAAGGACGTTTTTATGTCGCTGAGTGCCACCATTAAATCGATTCAAGACATCATGAGGAAAGATGTCGGGGTAGATGGCGATGCCCAGCGCATTGGTCAGCTTGGCTGGATGGTGTTTTACAAAATTTTCAGCGACCAGGATGCCGAGCTAGAGTTGAATGATGATAACTACAATTCACCGCTACCTTTGGATCTGCGCTGGGATGAGTGGGCAGATAGCAAGAAATTGGGCAAGAATGCACCCACGGGAGAGGACTTGTTGCAATTAGTTGATGGACAATTGTTTCCCACACTAAAGGAACTCGCGGTTGATGACCTGGAAGGAATCGCTTTAGAACGAGCCAAACTGCTCCGAAGTGTGTTTCAGGATGCCTACAATTACATGAAGTCGGGTACACTGCTGCGGCAGGTGGTAGACAAGATTAATGACAGCATTGACTTTAACGAGTCCCAAACCCGCCATGTCTTTGGTGACATTTACGAACAGATTCTCAAAAACCTTCAGAATGCCGGGAATGCCGGAGAGTTTTATACGCCTCGTGCGGTGACTCAGTTTGCCGTGGATATGGTGAATCCACAACTGGGCGAGAAGGTGTTTGATCCTGCCTGCGGTACGGGTGGCTTTTTGACCTGTGCTTATGAACATCTGAAAAAACAAGCGAATTCGCCTGAACAGTTACAACGGGTGAAACGAAGCATTCTGGGTGTGGAGAAAAAACAACTGCCTCACCTGCTTTGTGTGACGAACATGATGGTGCATGGCATTGAGGTGCCGACGACTGTGCTGCACGACAATACACTCCGCAAGCCTCTCCGGGACTATGGGCGCGATGACCAGGTGGATATTGTGGTGACGAACCCGCCTTTTGGTGGCATGGAAGAAGATGGAATTGAGCGGGGTTTTCCTAGCGAGTTTCAGACGCGGGAAACGGCAGATCTGTTTTTAGTGCTGGTGATGGAATTGCTGAAGGATGGTGGCAGAGCTGCGATCGTTCTCCCAGATGGTACGTTGTTTGGGGAGGGCATCAAGACTCGCATTAAACAGAAGCTACTGCGTGACTGTAACCTGCACACGATTGTCCGGCTTCCGAATGGGGTTTTTAGTCCTTACACCGGTATTCGCACCAATGTTTTGTTTTTCACCAAAGGCGAACCTACTACAGAGGTTTGGTATTACGAGCATCCTTACCCAGCGGGGGCGAAGTCTTACAACAAGACCAAGCCGATGCGGATTGAGGAGTTTGATGTCGAGAAAGCCTGGTGGAAGAACCGAGAGGAAACGGAATATGCCTGGAAGGTGTCTGTTGAAACGATCGCTTCCAATGGCTACAACCTGGATATCAAGAACCCTAACGCCCCAGAAAATATCCATGAAGACCCAATAGCGCTGCTGAAGCAATATCAGGAAGCTGTTATTAAGGCAGAGAATGACCGCCAAGCTCTAAAAAACAGCCTGGTAGCAGCCCTAGAACGAGGTGATAGTTGATGGATTTCAAGACGTTTTTAGAAAACTTTGATGCGATCGCAGAAGCGCCTGGTGGTATTCCAAAACTGCGATTGCTCATTCTGGATTTGGCAGTGAGGGGAAAATTAGTTCCACAGAATCCAGAAGATGAGTCCGCTGATTCTTTGTTGGAGGACATTAAATTTGAGAAAGCTCAATTTATTAACAATAATAAATTAGGCCGAGATAAGCCTGTGGAGTCTGTAGTCCTGGATAACTTCCCTTTTGAAATTCCCAAAAATTGGATTTATTCACAAATAGGTGAGTTATTTGTTTTGTCTAGCGGAACAACTCCTAGCAGAACGAAGCAAGAGTATTTTATAAATGGTACTGAAAGCTGGGTCAAGACTACTGATCTAAATAATGGAATCGTTTTACAGTGTGAAGAAAAAATAACCCAACAAGCAGTTACTGATTGCAATCTTAAGTATTACCCACCTAAGACTATATGTATTGCAATGTATGGAGGAGGTGGAACGATTGGCAAATCAGGAATACTAGGAATAAAAACTACTATCAATCAATCTGTTTGTGGAATTTATCCGAGCAGTTATGTTGTCCCAGAGTTTATACATATATATGTAAAATCTATTAGAGCTACATGGATGAAATTTGCGGCTGGACTTCGCAAAGACCCTAACATAAATGCAGGTATCATTCGCAATATGATATTTCCTCTTCCTCCTCTTGCTGAACAGAAGCGGATTGTTGAGAAGGTGGATGAGTTGATGGCGTTATGCGATCGCTACGAAGCCGCCAAGCAAACGCGAGACAACCTGCGGCAAAAACTGAGGGGAAGTGCGATCGCTTCTATCATAAACGCCGAAACTGATGAGGAATTGGATGCTGCTTGGATATTTGTGCGCGACAACTGGCACAATATTAGCCAACACGCTGAAGACATAGACAGTTTACGGCAGACCCTTCTTCACTTAGCTGTACGTGGCAAGCTTGTTCCTCAAAATCCTTATGATGAACCTGCTGAAAAATTGTTGAAGGTTATTGCTACCAAGCACGCTAGTTACACCAAAAAATTAAGGCAGCCAAAAGGTCTTCCTTCTCTTAAGGATGTAGATAAGCCTTTTGAATTGCCGCTTGGATGGTGTTGGTGCAGATTTACAGAGATTGGTCAGCTAGATAGAGGAAAGTCTAAGCATCGACCAAGAAATGATTCCGTACTTTACGAAAATGGTTCTATACCATTGGTACAAACTGGAGATGTAGCTCGCGCAAACGGTATAATTCAGACATACACCACCCTCTATAATAACCAAGGACTTGCTCAAAGTCGTCTTTGGTCGAAAGGTACTCTTTGTATCACTATCGCGGCTAATATAGGGGATTCGGCGATTTTAGGCTTTGATGCTTGTTTCCCCGATAGCATTGTTGGATTTCTACCAACTCAACCAATTCCAGATTCAAGATATTTTGAGTTTTTCATAAGAACTTTGAAGAGTAGACTTGAAGATTTTGCGCCCTCAACTGCTCAAAAGAACATTAACTTAGGTATTTTGGATGAAGTGTTGATTCCACTTCCACCCCTTGCTGAACAAAAACGCATTGTCGCCAAAGTTGATGAACTGATGAAACTTTGCGACCAGCTTGAAGCCAGCCTGCGCGAGAGCCAGCAACAAGCAGAGAGCCTTGCCGCATCCGCCATCAGCCACCTGACAATTTAGATATTGGTAGGTTAGGCTTCAGCCAGTACACATGAGCTATTCTGACTGAATCGTGCAGCCGATCTACACAGCATTACAGCTTTTGCCGCGTCGATCAGACTTTTCGTACTAGAACACAAAAAGCCCGATCGCCTTGCCGCCAGTCACACTCCGGCACTTGCCGATCGTGCAGCCGATCGAACCTTTTACTGCTCTGCTTCAGGTTTGGGTTCCTTTGGTTTTTTCTCAAAGACTTGGATACTTGGGTCTGATAGCACAAAGCCGTTAGGGGTTGATTCACCCATCTTGCCACCGATAGCAGCCACCCACATGGGATAGTTGGCAGCAGCATCTTCAAGCTTCTTCCATATTTTTGGCTTAACACTAACGGACACTACCCGGTCGTCACAGTCAAGCTCAAAGGTTTTCCAGTTGTCTTTATTAGTTTGTACGTTGGTAGGAAGTTCGTTAATTTTGATGATGAGTTCGAGCTTGCCAAGTGTCATAGGTCGTTTTGTTGGTTTAATGCGTGTTGCTTTTCTGGTACTTTGCCAGCTTTGTTATATTTTCCAGCCTAGGGGTTGAAACCGCTACAGCTTCATTAGGGCGGGCGTACCAAAAAATCTAGGTCAGGATAGAGCAATATCCTGATAGACAGCCCCAAACCCTTGCTCCTACATCAGGTACTTGCTGGCTATGGCAAGGGTTCGATCGCCTGCAACTACCTCGCACAGATTAGACACGGTTGAGAAGAGTTGACGGGTAATCATCCGCTAAAATCCATAATCTCGAATCTTTGTCTGATAGCTCGTAGCTACTGAGTATGGGTAAGTACAATCCAAGGGTTACAGGGAGTGTTACCGTCTCTTGGAGTAGGGATGAAGTTGGAACCGATTCGGTTGTGTGGGGCGTGTTATGCTGAGTCCCCTTGTCATAAGATTGAGTAGCAGTTTAAGAGTATGCAGGGGTGCGATCAACATCAGTTGCGGTTGCTGTCGGAGTGTCCCAACTGTGGAGCTAGGTTTAAAGTTCCGGCGTTATAGGTGAATAGGTGGTGTCAAAGGTGTTTTCTGGGTTTTGGGGAGATGAGGGACTACCAAAAATCCTAAGATGCTACTAAAATTCGGAAGCCTGACATGAACAACCTAAACTGAAAAAACTGATAGCCTTGCCCCGGGATAAGAAGACGCTTATGATCTATAAAAATATCGAGGTGTGAGTCAATTTTTTAAATAATTAACTAATCAGGTTCATTTTCCGTTAGGCTGAATGGTAGAGCATAAATCTATAGAGTAGTTTGTTCGGGTAACTAAAGGAGACAGCGTGACAGTCAGCGTGAACACCAGACAATTGCCATCTTATGATCAACCACCTGTTAACGAAGTGGTTTGTAGTGTTCAGTTTGACCCTATCGAAGCTTTTCTTAGTCCCCATATTGGCTTGTTATGGCAGAGGTTTCAACCTGACTACCCGTTTTGCAGCGACGTTGCCCCATTGGCACCAAGACTAGAAGTTGTCAATAATCGAATTATTGAAGCTTCGATAGAACTGAGTGATATTATTCCTTTGCCAAGAGTATGGTTCATTAGTTCTGATGAAACAAGGGTTATCCAAGTTCAACGTGACCGATTTATTCATAACTGGAGAAAAATTAGTTCAGATAGTGAGTATCCCAGGTATGGAAGTCTCATTAAAATGTTTCAAGCTCATTTAAACCGCTTTAATTCCTTCATAGAAGAGGGCGATTTAGGTAAAATTCAGATACATCAATATGAACTAAGTTATGTTAATGAAATTCCACAAGGAGAAGCATGGGAAACTCTTGAGGATATAGGTAAAATTTTCCCTGACTTTAAATGGCAGGTAGATTTAGAGCGCTTTCTTCCAAAACCTCAGAATATTGACTGGGACACAACTTTTGACTTGCCGGAAGAATTGGGCAGATTACATATATCTATTAGGAATGTTATTCTCAACAATCACCCAACTATTTTATTTGAACTAAGTGTGCATGGAATGGGCAATTATAATTCTCTGGATTCTATGCAAAGTTGGTTTGATGTAGCACATGAATGGATTGTCCAGACATTTGCGGATTTAACTGATAAAAAAATACAGACAACCGTTTGGAAGAGGGGAGAGTAAAGTTATGACTGTAATTATCCCTCCATTAAAAAAACAAGAACCAGAAGAGCAAACGATTTTCTTGACAACCCCACTCATTAATAATAAAAAAAACTATCGTGCTACTTCTAGCCGCATAATTAAATCAACTCGTTCACTAGCACAGATATCGGTAGAGCCTGGGACTTATGAAGGTAATAAATATTATGGCAATTACCTTCCAAAACAGGTAGAGATTGGTTCGAGCACTTACGATAGTTTGCCGAAAACTAATATTAAAGAACGACGTAGTAAATTTTTTTCACTTCCGATAAATGATTTATCCAATAATTTACCCCGTATTCATAAAAAGATTGAAGCTAAAAATTATCAGAGACAACGAGCCCAGAGACTTCGACTATATCTTGATTCACTAAAAAGTGAGGTAAAAGAGGAAATAGATGCAGGCTTTACAGAAGGAGTTCTCAATCTATCCTGGTTTGTGTGGGAAGCACTCAAACGTTTTTTTGAAGAAACCGGGCTATGCTTAGAAGTGCCAGATGCTTGTCCAGGTTTAAGAGATAATTTCATGTACACATGGTCAAAATCTGAACACTATTTAGAGTGCGAAATCTTTGGCTCTGGTGAAATAGAATTTTTCTATCGAAATAGAAACACTGGAGAAGTTTGGGGAGAAGATACTACGCTTGAACAGGGTTTTTCGGCTAATATTTTGAATAAAGGTTCGTTCTTTAGTGAGTGAGTTCTTTGAGATAAAATCGGCTGGAGCTAATTTAGCCCCAGTCCCGGATGCTTGCTACGTCCTTAGACTTATTCGACCACCCCTAGATTTTGTACAAAATGGCAACATCTCAGCGGCTCAATTGGAACTCGATTTTATTTTATCAACAGAAGATAAAAAATCTGTTCCACCTCACCTGAGCGTTTGGGTGGACTATCTTACAACCCCTGAACAAGCTTACCAATTTCTTCCAACAGACTCGCCTCGGAAATTAGTTCTCTATCTTAAAGTTAATGAAATTCGTCAAATTCAAGCAAATTCTGGACAATGCGTTTATCCTAATCTATTAAATGTTATTTGGGTTTATATTTACATTTACTGTAAAGTCAAAGATAAAAGTGTTAAAGACCCTCGCCCTGGTGCTGAGGGTCATGCTGGTATTACAGGGCTTGAGGAGGATTCAGTCACTAATGAATTAACTAAAAGCCAAAAGAAGCTTCTTCGTAAGGATTTGCGTTCCAAGTTAGCAGAACTAGCATCTAAGAATTATTCTCAGATTAAGGATTGATAGATATCTCTTTAAACGTAAAAGCTAATCATTATTAAACATCTGATTGTACAAGAGTTAGAGATTTTTTTAAATTCTAGAATGAAAGGGTCTTGCTCCCCCTTATTTCTGGTTTTCCACTCAAGTTGGTTGTGTATTACCAAACTCTACCAGTTCGAGCGATCGCTATGAATGAATCCCAACACAACATAAACCGCCTTAGCGAAACCGAATTTGTAAACTCCGGTTCCTTCTCCCTCAGCCTTTGTAACATCATCGCCGCCACCTCAAAACTCAACCCCACAGACAGACAAAGGTCAAACGCCACCAAATCCTCGACTTGATGGCAGGCAAAAACAAGCTCTAATCAACGAATTACTGAGACAACCCTGTAAAAACATTCAAAACATAGAGTCAAGCATTTCGGTAACGGCTTGTTGGTGGCGGCCCCGGTTGTTTCGTCTCAAAGCATTACCCCAGAGCAGCCGAACCAAACCATAATCACGCTTACCAGACAAATTTGTGCGATCGCGCTGTATGACGGTCAGCGAAGGAACGGGCTAATTTTGTCCAGTCCGGTCTTGAACCAAGTAGCGGATTAGAGCATGAATTGCCCGCTGTGCCGTTAGCGAGAGAGCAACTCTCACAATACCTATCAGACTCGGACTGAAGAAATTCCCGATTGGTGACGAGCAATTTTAGATTTTAGATTTTAGATTTTAGATTTTGGATGCAAGGATTAAAGTCACGCATCAAGAGCATCGAGTGTCGATCGCTTTACTCACCAAGCCAGAAGTTCTCACCCCTGGATTTGTTACAATTCTCGATCGTGTGGAGCAGGTGCATCTACGAAAACCTGCTTTTAGGAGAACTTTTGACTATGTGGCTTAAATTTGGTGTTGCTCCCGACGGTAACTTGGCGAGCATTGATGAAGTTGTGCGCGGAAAAACTCAGCTAACTTGCCTCTACTGCGGTGGCGGATTGACAGCGAAAAAGGGGAAAGTGAAAGAACATCACTTCGCGCACACCGAGGACACTTGCAAGCCCGTGTCGCAGCGGATTAAAACCAGAGCTTTCCCATCGCTGCCTCTGTATGACAACTTCACCATCCAGCTTAAGGGTGAGGAATTGGAGCAATTGAAAGTGCTGTGGAAAGAGTACGGCGCACAGGACTACGGCATTCCCAAAGACTTGGTAAACTTTCGGTGGCAATTGAAAGGATTGCTAGAGTCGGAGGGCGATCGCACTTATCAGTTTACCGACCTCGGCAAAATCCCCGTCGGCGCACTTCCCCTGGCGCTGTTCAACAAAGTCCAGGAACCTTTGCTGCTGTCGGAGCTGGCTTCGTTGGAAGGCTCTGTAGAGATTGCTGAAGCTGCGGGTTTATCTTGTTTGGATGAACGGCGGGCTGATTTGCTGATTTATCGAGCACAGCTTCGTCGGATTCTGGTGAACTCGCTCTACTTCCTTGAGGTAAAAGCTGACGAAAGCTGCTTCTATAAAATTGGGGTAACAACTCGATCGATCGAGGAACGCATCGCGGAAGTGCAGCGGGATGTGAAAGCGCATTACTCGGATGTGACCGTCAATTTGCTGGGACTGTGGGAACACCGGGGGAATGTGGAGCTGTACTTCAAGCACCGGTACAAAGCTTTTAATTATCGCATTGGCAAGCTGACAGAGTATTTTGCGTTTCCGAACGTCAAGGCGGTGCTGAATGATTTGTACGGGATGGAAGCAAAAGTGTTGAGTGATGTTGAGTCGGATGCGATCGGCGATCGGGATGTCCGAGTTCGATTCAGAACGCGATGAACGCGGATGTTTACCAGGCATTCTATCCCAATCATTGGTGTGTGAGCCAAGAAAAAGCTGTGGAGGATGTCTGTGCTGCGGAAGACACGAATGTATGGGTTGCGATCGATGCAGGTTCTACTGTGGGCTTTGTACCCGTGAAACTACACGTTTGGGACAGCATGGGTGAAATTTATATGGTTGCTGTCGATCCAGACTTTCAAGGTCAAGGGATTGGCACCGCTTTGATAGAATTTGCTCTGGGTTGGATGAAAGATGCTGGGATGTCTATTGCTATGGTTGAGACTGGGGGCGATCCTGGTCATGAAAGAGCCCGTCACACCTATGAAAAGGTGGGCTTCGAGCTATTCCCAGTTGCCAGATACTTCAAAAAGCTCTAAGTGCAGATGTTAAGTATCAAGGTTTACTTGGTTATAGAGGGGCGATCGCGTCGCCCAATCGAGTCATGTTTGGTTTCACGTTATCTAGTGATTTATAAGCAAGGACGTGACAGGCTCAACCCAACCTACAGCGAGGGGCGATCGCTACCAGCAATCTCATTCAAGAAACGCTCACGACAGTTTTGCAGAAATTAAGCCTTCTAAATTGATTGAGTTGCGACGTTCTTTAACGGATTTAAATGATGCTGTCACCCAAATTGCTCGAAGTGGCAATTTGGAGAAAGCCAATCAAGTACGCGATCGGGTGGTTCAGGTAAAACGTGATATTTACAAGCTGCTTGCAGAGCAGTAAGCAGGGGGTAGTTATGTCAAACGTAACGAATTGCTTAACTTGCGGTGCTGTCCAAGGTGTTATCCAGCACATCTGACGTTGAATACATAGTTATGCCGCTCAGTCCTCGGTTGGGACGCAACCTGAAGGTTATCTCTGAGGCAACACTGAGAGGTACGGCTATCCGCACCTTCGAGTAGTACATATGCAGGGATTTGAAAGCTAGTATTTCAAAAATACTACATTTAACGTCAATGTGCTTAATAAAAACGCTAGATGTAGCACATCCCTTGAATTTTAATTTACCTAGAAAAGCATGGCTAAAACGGTTAACGAAGCCTTCAGCATTTTCTTAAGAGATTATGTCAATCTTGATCCAGATGAAACTCAACGAGCTAGAATTAGTCGAAATTGGCTATTATCTCAAATTCATCTATTCCCCAGTAAAGACGTAAGCTTCCCAAGCTTGTATTCAGAAAAGGACATTTTTTTCGGTTCTTTTGCCAGACGTACCAAAAAAAGGGAACTTGATGACATTGACATAATGATTGCTCTGGGTGCCGAAGGAGGGGTTTATCACGAGTTCATAAACAAGATTGAGATTTACGTCTCCGAGTCTACTTATAAACTGAAAGCACTGTGTTTTGACAACACAAACACTCTTAGTTCACGAAAAGTTATCAACAAGTTTATCAATCTTCTCAATCAAGTTCCACAATATAAAAAAGCTGAAGATATTGAACGTAACAAGGAGGCTGCGACTCTTAAATTAAGAAGCTATCCTTGGACGTTCGACCTTGTACCTTGCTTTATTACACAAAAGGACTGGTTCAACAAGGATTATTATCTTATTCCTGATGGTCAGGGACATTGGAAAAAGACTGATCCAAGAATTGACAGAAATCGAGTTACTGATATTAATCGACTTCACAACGGCAATGTATTGAATGCAATCAGATTGATGAAATATTGGAACAAAAGATTAACTATGCCATCAATGTCTTCATATCTAATTGAAAACATGATTCTAGATTTCTACTCTAAACAGGACACAAAAGCATCTGGATATCTGGATTTAGAAGTTCCTGGTATCTTGCAATACATTCATACTGCAATTTTTTATCCGGTTGACGATCCTAAAGGAATTCAGGGCAATATTAATCAACTAAGCCGTGAGAATCAAGATAAAATCTCCAAAAGAGCAGCTCTTGATTATTTGAGAGCTACAAAAGCTAGAGCTTTAGAAGATGACGGTGATCACGAGCTTTCTATTGCAAAATGGGGCGAAATCTTTGGATTAAATTTTCCAATTTATACTTGAGCAACCATCTCAGTTAAAGATTTAGATAATTACCCATGAATAATATTCCTCAAGAACAAAATCTTCAACGTAAGTTAGAGCTATTATCTGCACAGCGTCAACTTTATTCTGACGCAAAAAACTTACAAATAATCAGCCTTATCATTAGTGTACCAATAGTGATTGCATGGTCGATCTTGGTTGCTCTATTTCCTGCTCTCGCTGTCTATGCTGCTTTGTGGGGAATTATTGCTACATTCCTGGAACTTCTCGTATTTTCACGGTTACAAAAATCTATCCAGGAGAAAGCTGCAAAGATTCAACAGCTATTTGACTGTGAGATTCTTCAGTTCAATTGGGCCAGGCTAAACTGTGGATTTCGTGTTGAGCCAGAAACGATTATTGATGCTTCTAATAGATATAAACGTAAAAATATAGACTTTACGAAACTCCAGGATTGGTATCCAGTTAGTGTTGGGCAGTTGCCAATTCATCAAGCACGAATTATTTGTCAACGTTCTAACGTTAGGTGGGATGCTCAATTGCGTCGCCGTTACTCTAAATGGATAATCATTATTTTGGTTTCTTTGACAATGATTGTTCTTCTGATCGGTTTGATTGGAGGCTTAACCCTTGAAAAGTTCCTACTGGCTGTTCTAGTTCCATTAATTCCAGCTTTCGTCTTTGGATTACGTCAATACACTGAACATAACGAAGCTGCTACCAGACTTGATCGGCTGAGAGAAAACGCAGAGGTACTTGTCCAAGAGGTAATCAGTGGAAGGTACACTCCGCAAGACCTGGAGAGAGAATCATACAGCTTGCAAACGCAAATTTATGATAATCGGCGGCGCAGTCCACTTATTATGGACTGGCTTTATTCACGATTGAGGAACAAAGATGAGGAACAAATGAATAAAGTTGCTGAATCTTTAGTTCAGCAATTGACGCAAAACCCTTGACACAGTTGATTGGCACGGTATAATAAACACGCTGCACTGCAACGTTCCAAAATGGTTGGTTGCCTTGCTAAGATCAAGATCATCTGCGTTCGGTAAGCACGCCCGTTATGAAGCAGTGCTGCACGGGGCATGAATACAAAATAGTGCGTCTGTAGTACCTCTTATGAATACTGATTCGTTATATCAACAAATAGAAGATGAGTTCCAACGGCATCTAGTGGATTGTCATGATTCCAAACGAGCGCACTTCGACCTTGCTGACTACTATTATGAAAAAGCAAATATACTCTACTATTTCCAGTCATTCGGACTCACCGTCATAACAGCTTGGTTGTTGAGCACTCAATTCGAGGGTTTTCTTCCTAAAGATAATTCAATAGTAAGGGCAACTCCTACGGTTTTAGCTATTATTGTATCTGTGTTGACAATCATTGAACACGTTTTTCGATTCAAAGATAAGGCTGTTACTCATGAACAGGCAGCCAAGAGATACCATACGCTCTGGAGAGCCTGCAAGAATTGGAAAACAGATTTTCCAGATAACTCAACATTAGAACAAGCTAGACTGGTAGTTCAAAAATACCGAGAGCAATTGAACGATATCAACCGCGACGCACCTCATTTGTCATCAGTGCTCTGGCGAAAGATTGAGAAAATGAGAGCAAAAGTTGGTAACAAAGATGTGTCGAAATACTCGTTTGAAGAAGAGGAAAAACGACATGATATCTACCGTTAAAAAAATAGTTCAGCACTTAGATGGATTAAAGTGTATATGGGCTATTGTGGGTGGTTGCAATCTATATTTGAGAGATTGCCTGCCATCTACTAGCGATATTGATATTATTACAAGCCACGACGGTGCAGTATTGATTTTTGGCAGACTAGAGAAATATGCAAAAGGAAAAATATCTCACTCCGAGGCGGAAAACGTCAGATCCGACTTTTTTCAAGCTGTTATAGATGACTGCACTATTGAAGTTATGGGCAACCCTGAGAATAAGATCAATGGCAGGTGGGTTATAAATACTGGCTGGATGTCCAATGTCGAACACATTTTTGTCGGGAATATGTTGGTGCCAGTGACTACACTTGATTACGAAAAACGTATCAATCAAGAGTTGGATAACTGGACCAGAGTTAAAGATATTCAAGACTGCATAACAATTTCAATGCACGGAACAAACTCAAGTAATAAATAAACTGCAAAGAGTATCTGTGTCCGGTGATTGGGGCTGCCAACAATCAGAGGAGAATTGCTGCGAGATATCGAAGGGTGCAATCATTGTTCCGTGATCGCCCGATCGTTCTGCGCTTCTCGATCATCACCCTTGTCGTTTCAGTCTTGCTGTTAATCTCTGCGGTAGCAGGTGCTATTAACTTCGACTGTTTGATATTGCTGAATGTAGCGATCGAACTCTTTGCGAGGCGGTAGGTGGTGGATAAAGCACATCTTCCCAATGGTCGTAACTCGAATTTGAAGTGCCGATGTGAAAATTTATCGCTTTTTTACTCCAACCAGACTATGTTTGTGTTTGAATTTAAGTGTAGTCAGCCCGCCTCGCTACCGCACCAGGCTCGGAGCGCTCAAGTATCGTTTCCTCAAAAACACAGTTATGTACATCTCCCGTTTCCAGTTACTTAATTACAAATCCTTCCAGGATTCTGGGGTATTAGAATTCCAACCTGGCATCAACATTATTGTGGGAGCCAACAATTCAGGAAAAACAGCGCTGCTGAAAGCTTTGAGCCTGAGCTTTGAGACAAGCCCGCACCGCACTATCGAAACGTTCCCGCAACCCAATTCAACGCCGAACCGAGAATCTACCGCTAAATTAACTTTAATCTTCACAAAAGCAGAAATTCATCGCCTCTTCGATGATTTATCAGCAGACTGCTATGTAGAATTATCTTCTACTCGCGATTCGTTCTTATCCCCATCCGAAGTGCTTGTTTTATTCCAAAATTGGATGGACAATCCCAATGATGTAGAGTTAAGTGTTTCAAAATTAACGGCTAATTCAGTAAACCGGGATAACATTTCAATCAAAGATTTAGATCCGGCTATTGAATTAACATACTACCAACCAAGCAAAACATGGTCGGGATTTTCAAGGAACCGAAACATAAATCTTATTAAAAAAGACGAAAGCGGTCGTTTTACATTTTACCAAGAAACTAATGAAATAGACTCTAACTATACAAGTGAAGATTTTTTCGTAACACTTTTTCACAAATTCAGAAACTGCGTTTCCCAACTTCAAGCCCAGCGGTTCATTGGAAAATGCTCTGTGGGAAACAATGAAGAGCTTAATCCAAGGGCTTCAAACCTAGCCGAAGTTATTCATTTATTAGAGTCGCGAGGTAAAGAAGAGCTGTACGAGCGTTTCAATGACTATGTTTCTACCATGTTTCCTCAGTTCGCGTCAGTTTCAACTCAAATTCTCTCGAAGCAGCACTCTCGGGAACCCAACCCTGTTGAAATATTGCTTTGGCCCGCAAAAGCCGCCGAAAGCAAGAGAAAGGATTTGGCATTTTCCTTGTCAGACTGCGGGACTGGCACCGGTCAAGTGCTGGCGATTCTTTACGCGATACTGGCTTCCCCAGAATCCAGACCGATTATTATTGACGAACCCCAATCTTATTTGCATCCAGGCGCTGCCAAGAAGCTGATACAAATCCTCAAAGAGTTTCCGCAACACCAGTATTTTATTACCACTCATTCGGCCCAGATTATTGCTGCTGCCAATCCCTCAACTATCGTGAAGCTTCGATATGAGGATGGCGAAACCCAAGCATCAACGATGAATGCCGGAGATATTAGGGAACAGCGCTC
The DNA here is from genome assembly GCF_036701585.1 of Microcoleus sp. POL10_C6. Classification (NCBI taxonomy): domain Bacteria; kingdom Bacillati; phylum Cyanobacteriota; class Cyanophyceae; order Oscillatoriales; family Microcoleaceae; genus Microcoleus; species Microcoleus sp. POL10_C6. The sequence continues at coordinate 83,313 of NZ_JAUBRB010000020.1, forward strand.
TCTTTTAGCTGAACTGGGAGTGAGTTTGTCTGACGTTTTCGGTGCGGACAGCATCCTCTGGGTGGAAGGGCCGACCGAGGAGCAGTGCTTTCCGCTCATATTGTCCAAGCTAGCTCCAAAACTCTTGACAGGAACTAAAATTGTCAGCATCAAAAACACGGGTGATTTATTGGGAAAGAAAGCTCACTTTGTTGATGTTATGTTTGACCTATACCAACGGCTCAGCGGTGGGAATAATTTGTACCCTCCTGCTGTTGGATTTGTGTTTGACCAGGAAAATAGGACTAAACAGGATCTCGCGGATTTGCAGAAAAGAAGCTCGGAAGCAGTTCATTTTCTAGAAAGGTGTATGTATGAAAATTACCTGCTGCATCCCGATGCTATAGCAGCCGTTCTCAATCAAGACGATGCGGGACGAGAACACGATCTTACCAGCGAAGCTGTTCGAGAAAGGCTGGAAAGCAATAAAGATAAGTTGAAGGAGAAGAAGGATTGTTTCTCTAAAGATGCTACTCCAGAGGAGCTATCAAATCCCCAATACGTTGACAAAAATATTAACGCAGCCAAACTGCTCGATGTGCTGTTTGCCGAGTTATCGTTCGCGCGGGTCAAGTTTAGGAAAACCAAACACTCAATCATGCTTACAGAATGGTTGCTTGAAAATAACCCCGATAGCTTTGCTGAATTAGTCGAGTTTTTGCGAGGTATCCTTGATGCGGGTAACGCAACGGTGTCTTGACGCGAGTGCGATCGCCACCAACACCTCAATTTTTGGGAAACTAAACCCAAACCAAAACCTCAAAACCTCCGCCATGCCCAAAATTCATGAGTGCGATCGCATATCAACGCTTAAGACGCTCTTTAACAACTGTTTCGCTGGTAATGTTTGGGGGGGTATCGTTTTCTTGCTCAATCAGCCGACAGATTGTGCTACCACAGATGACATTGTTCGGTGTGGTTGACTCTTCTTCAACCAAAGCCTCAATCTTTGAATACCGATTAGCCAAATCCTGGCGAAATTCAACCATTTCCTCAATACGGCACTCCAACTCATCTAGATGCTGCTTTACTATTGCCTTAAGGCTTGCACAGGGAGGAATACCTTGGGCGCTGATGTCAATGAGCTTTTTGATCTCATCTAGGGAAAGTCCGAAGTGCTTAGCTTTTTGAATAAACCGCAGACGTTCTAACGCTTCTTCTGAATAGATACGATATTGTGACTGTGTTCGCTCAGGTGGCTTGAGTAGTCCCAAGCGTTCGTAATAGCGAATCGTTTGAGTGGGGAGATTTACTTGCTTGCCCAAATCACCTATCAATAGACCTTGTTTCACTTTCGTACCATCTCCTTTGTTGTGGTGATGGGGAAAGATAGTTTCCTTCCCCATACTTGCTCTATCATTGCCCAATGCCAGCAGCCACAAGTGCTTCGCGGGATACTGGAGTCTGGTTGGAGCAGCACTCAGCAAGCTTGCCATTTACAACAACAGCAGGGACGCGGTGAATGCCGTACTGGTTTGCTTTCTCACGGCACTCATTAGTAGCGCAACCCTCGCGTAGGTCGTACACCTGCACCTCGCAGTTCGGGCAGGCTAACTCCCTCACCAACTTAACGGTTTCATCACACAAGGGACACCCAGCAGTGAAGACTTCGACTATACGTTTGGCCATTCTCTTAACCTTTTTTGAAGAGTTATAAGAGTAGCTTAAACCTTGAACCTGACTTCAATGTCAAGGGGATGGGAAACTTTTTTTACAGCGCTAGCAAAAAGTGAATTGTTGATAAACGCTCTATATGCCCATACCCGCATAAAAATATATGCTTGAAGGGAGGGAAATTGTAGGCTGACCAAACCCAGCTCCCTGAAATCGAGTAGAGAGTCAAGTAGAAAAGTCAACATCATTCTTCAGGCATATTTACTCGATTTTTTGAATTTAGGTCTTGACTCTCTAGTCAGGTGGAGAGTTTAGTATGGACTTAGTTCTAAGAAAATTAGTCACTCAATTGAGGATAAAGATGAGTATGCTCACACTTGCTAAAACAGTAATCGGTGGAACTATAGCTGGCTTAACGTTGTTAGCTTTGACAGCTAATTCCTCGTTTGCAGACACTCACAACCAGACTGCTAGTCAAACAATAGCGCAAACCAATCAGGCTCCGCAGCAGCCTACTGAAGGCGGATGTAGCTGTTGCAAGAATATGATGAACAATATGCCTGGGATGACAGGAAATCAAAGCAACCCCTCCAGATAGACAGTTATTGCGCTCGGGCGATCGACTAGACCCCCTTCCCACGCCGGAATAACCGCCCCATAAGCTAAAAACGGCGTTGCTGAATCAGGGTATGAATCAACTTTTCGCTTGATGTTACAGAACTCACCATACTTGGCTTATAGCAATTGGGAAATCTTGAATTCATACTTGTATTCAGCAACGCCCGAAATCCCTCCGGTGCATTGGGATTGCCCAGAATGCGGATGGATGAATGATTCGGTTTGAGGCGATGGTTCGCAACGATAATTATCAGCAACGGGAAAACACTCGCTCGACACCCCAATTGGAAGTGCAGCCGACTAATCCCCCAACAAACACCCAAAACGCGCCTAGAGGCCACACACTTAACACCACAAACTCATGCGGCCACGATTGCCACAAGCGAAACATGATTGCAGCGATCATGGTTGGTAAGAATATTTTGCCAACAGTTGCTTCACCGATCGTTGAACCCCGGTACATTCCCCGGCAACAGGCGATCGGCATCAATTACAAAAACTGCATTTCTATTGGGCATTTGAAAGCTCCTATGGCTAGGGTAAAGTTCAACTGGTCAATGTTATCTAAGCTTGTTAGGTCAGCCACACTGCCTAAACCCAAATCGGACGTTTAATGGCTGACAGCAGAGCCGAGAACTGTTGAAGCATTCTTGGGTGCTATGACCTAGATAACGTAGTTCTCAAGGAACTTAGACGGGTCAACTACAGACTTTTGCAAGCCCTCACTAGAATCTATGATTTAGTGCTGGGTCGTTGACTAAATTGTTCCTAGTTTCCGAAAATCAGGGATTGGTCGTTGGTCAAGGCATTGATAAAGGTGGAGGCAGAACTCATGAACATTTACCCATTCCGATCGAGCAGGCAGAATCTGAATTGCCAAAGCCTCTGCACCCAAGAAAATCTCTTTGACTTTGACCAAATCTATCCAAGTTGGAACTGATTTTTTACGAGACAGTGAGAGATGAACCCACGAATTGCCGTCTTTTTCGATTGAACAAGAAATTATTACAATCAAACCGTCACGACTTTTATAAGCTCCGCCATCATCACCGATCGCCTGCACTGACCAATTACACGGCAACTCTTCAGCAGTGGGGGGATTCCATTTAACAGTTGTAGATTTCATGAGACTGCCGGGAGCGACCCGGCAATGCGCTGATTAATTAGTAAGAAATTCCGCTGGGGGGTAGATGTGAACTAACGACAGGACTGACTAAATCGCATTCAGATTCAGTAATTGCCTGATAAATTTCACTCAGTGCCTGAATAGCATCCGCCAAACGTAGTTCATTCTGTGTAACAAAATTCTCGCTCTGTTCGATCGCCTGATACTCTGGCTGGTTCTGCAAAAGTCGCAGAGTTTCTTCAGTGCCAGCAAGGATTAACTTGATTTGTTCGACTGACATTGCCATAAATCTCATTCCTTAACTGATTAAAGTCATTAACTCAAAGCGAAGCATTCAAACTTAATCACGATAGAGCTTAACCGGGACGATCGAATTAATCTGAGCCTCTTCAGAAATACGATTCTCTTCAGCTAAGCGTTGTTCAGCAGCCGATCGAGTATCAAACAAATAAGCATCTTCAAATTCTTGAGTCCATCTTCCTAGCTCGACCCACCAATAAACGATGCCATATTCAGTAGCATGACCAACCCAATAACTCGCCTGAACAATCGCAAACTTGATGTCAAACTTAGACCGAGGGTTAGGTAGAGACATAATTTAAGACCGGGAGCGACCCGGCAATCCTGCTATTCACTAGACAATTGATAAGCAAATACCAAGCACAGGATGAAATTGCTTTCTAATCCTATGCCTTCCCAACGGCTATTCTTGACTCCAACAATGTGACGGCATTGCTTAAGCCATTCAACACCGCCTCGTTTGGTAATTTCTTCAAACAGTCGTGGATGCTGTTGTAATTTACAGACTATGATTTCCGTCATAATCTCGATCGATTCCTGCAAATCACGACTTTTGTGCTTTTGATATGCAGCTTCAGCATCAGGAAAATTCACGTCTCTGAATACTACCGGGTAGCGCTTTTTGATGTTGCCCTTTCGGAAAGCTAGCTCTGTGGGATTGGTCAAAGCTGCACCAATTCCCATATCAGAGCCAGACCAAATATTAATGCCTTCCATCTACTTATCAGCTCCAACTAGATAGACTGAGCGATTTGATAGGCTTGTTGATAGAGTGGATCATTACTCTTTGGCTGCTGACCTTCTTTTTGATCGCTGACGGCTAAAACTACCTTGATTTTCTGAGTTTCAATCTCTGAAGGTAGTTTCTGATTATGATAGTAATAGTTGGCAGAAGTCTGGAAAAAGGTAGGGAGATCGGCTTCATATTTCAGAAATCGAACTAATTGTTCTAAGTTCATAGCATTGAAAGAAACAACACTACCTTACAGCGAAGCATTACTGAAGAATTACTGTGACTTTTGGCGGTTGCCTTCTAGTTCTTCAATTTGAATGCCGATCGGATAGGACTCTTCATCGTATTCACGCCCGATATTGGTCAACATCGGTTTGTCCAGTTTCAGTTCCTTGAACACCAGTAAACAAAGGAGTGGTCAAAGCTGTTACGAGGATCAAAGCTGTTGTGACGGTCAGAACCATGTGTTGTCTTTTTATGGAAATACCTAAAATGGTTTACTGGAACTGGAATAACTTATTTGAGCAAGCTGTTGATTTAAAGCCACAAATCGCCTACTTGAATCAGAGCTCGATCGGCTTCAAGTTTCTGTCTTAGAGAACGGACATGGTATCGTCCGTGAACAGAAGGACTAGAACAAATCACCAGGTTTTCTGGCGAGTTATTAGATATGTCCTCGTCCAGGTGATGAACAACTTCACCGGGCCTGAGCTTACGATTGATGTTTTGTTCCGCCACCACCCGATGCAGATACACTGTTTTATAGTTCATAGTGTTGTTGATTGAAGTAAACGGGAAATACGGCTAGCGCTTTGCTCAAATCGAATGGTTCAACTTCAGTTTGCTGACGGATTTCTTCAAGCCAAACAACATCGAGGGCAAATATTCCAGCAATTCTGGATATCAGCCAGTCATACTCACTCGATCGCACATCGACTCGGTTATTTTCTATTTTTGAGAGCAGGCAGCGGTCGATCGTCTGAAAATTGTCTGACGGTACAATCAGCAATTTACACAAGTCTTTCTGGCTAAAACCGTGCTGTTGTCGAGCATTCTTAAGGGTTCTGCCTAGCGTTATCAGGCTATGGTCGTACATGATAAGAATCTGGGAGCGACCCAGAAATACGCTCTTAACTTGGAAGTGTTAAAACACCAAATTGGGTATTTGCTAACTCAAGAACTTTCTGAATTAACTCATCTCTTTTGGCATCAAATTCTGCATGAGGCATTTTGACATACCGATAAACGTCGGAACTTGACCATCGGCTTTCAGCATCGTCGTAGGCTTGATCTCCACTCATTACCACAATTTCAATTGAGGTAGTTTTCGGCCATCTAGTAATTTGTAGATGATACTCGCTCCAATCATCGTGACTATGAAGCAGGCAACTTTGTTTGGTATATTGGATTGATTTACCATCTTTGCTTTGCCAAGTGCCATGTTCTGTCTCAAATGCTGTCATTATTTAATCCTCCATCTCATACCCTCACAGCGAAGCAAAATCTTACTTTTTACTAGAAACATTACTAGAAACAAATAACAGAAACATTCCTAGAAACATTACTAGAAACGGGAAACAAGAAACAGTTATTATACAGACCACCAATTTAAAGTCTGAATCAATTGGGTAGCTTTGTTAACTACCTGAGTGACGATCGATTTAGTAATAACCTGAGTATTTGATAAACCTAAATCAGAAACAGCGTCAAGACAAGCACTTTCCCAAGCACTTTCCTTGGTTAGAAAGAGTTTGATTGGAGTTAAGCCGATCGTCACATACTTTTGTCGAGAGAAGCAAATCAATTTCTCTGCTTTGCCAGTTAAAAATTGGGGGGCAACGACTTCATGATTGACCTCACAAGGTACAAGCTGACCTTCACAGAGCCATGAAGCTTCTTCAATTACAGTACAGATTCTGAGTTTTTTTTCGACTTCAGGAGGGATTAAAAAATCTGGGTTGTGCATAATACGAACTGCTAAATCACTACTTAAGGGCGAAGCTGATAATGTTCGCTAAGTAAAGAATAGCGTTAAAATAGAATAATATTGAGTTTCAAAGTGAGGAAATATGGGTGAAGCGAAACGGAGACGACAAAAAGCAGTAGGATTTGGATTTAAACCTGAGTCTGAAAGTTTAATTATTGGATGCTATCTTGCTCCAGCAGTAATAAGCGATCGACATACAGTTTACTTAGGAATCAGAAGAAAGAACTCTAACATAGTAAGCAGTAAACCGTTGTCAGTTCATACCAAGGTAACAGATGCTTTCCAAGTTCTGACAGACTGCAACGAACTCTTGAAGAAATGCTGTTTCTCAGTGAACCAATCAGATGAAAAACTTTTTGAGTTATTCAAGGAAATGCTACTGTCTGAGTACGGAAATCATAGTGAGCAAGGCGATCGATATCAAGTATCAGGGAACATAGATGCTTTCTATGCCTGGATGAACCAAGGCAACTACCGAGATAAGAATAATCCACCGCCAGGGGTGACAATTACCCATTTAACATCGGTAGTTAGGAAACGCTACAGAGTTTTTAGCACTCCGATGAAAGAAGAATCAGCTAAATTCTATGGAAATCCCGAAGATAACTCGGTATTTCATGTAGGCGAAAGCTTCGATAGTCCCATTGCCGGAACCCAAAACGAAATGTTTGTCTGGCAAAGTTATGTAACGGCAGCATTCTTCGCTGATTACCTGAATGATCATGATCAAGATTCCCTGAGCGCTGAAGATGCCCACAGACTGACTCATGAGGTACAAGATTTCATGAATCAGGAGCGTTCTCCGGGAGTTACATTACAACGCGCTTGACGGGGCGCTACTCCCGTCACTGCGCTGCTGAGTTTATACCTTGGGTATACTTCGGCTATACCCAAGGCACGGGGTTTCATTACCAATTCATCATCCTGCAAACAGATTGCCAATCCCGATCGATTTCTTCAGCAGTGAGATGGGCGACGGCACCCGCTAAGGAAGCTGTAGTGCCAAGATAAACGCCCTCTCTGTCGAATCGGAATTTATCTTCAAGTTGACATTCAGCTTGTCCGATAGCTCCCGCAAAATCATCCTGTTCTGGCGGGGGGCAGTTAACGATCCAAACCGCTTGAGCTGGATCAGGCTTGGGCTTCCCTGCCAGAGACATCATCAAAGTTTTTAAAGTTGCCATTGTTCTCCTTAAACAGTTTGTAATTGAATAGCTTCCAAATAGTCAGATAAGCGGTCAAATGGCTGAAGGTTGGTAACGGAAATTTCGACAGTATCGCCGTGGATGTCGGCAGCCGGAAGAAAGCCCAAAAGTTTGACCTTTTCTACTGACCCCGGTAATTCAACAAAGATATAAGCAATGCGATCGTCTTGGGCTGGAACAATAATTCGTGTTTCTCCTTCATCAATTCGGCAGCATTGAATTTTTCCGATTCCGGGCAACATCAAGTCAGCCAATTCTAAAGCTGATTCAATTCCCACAGTCCAATCATCATCTTTATCTATCAGGGTTTCAAAGTTCATCCGCCCTAGAAGATAATTCACTGCCCACACTGTCATTGTATTGTAGAAAATTTTCAGCCCATGTTGTAGGTTTGCTTGTTCTGAGGCATAACCTAAAGCTAAATTGTAGACTTGCTGGTCGATCGGGAATTCCATCAAATTGTCTTTCATTTTGTGTAATTGAGAAATCACACTCTGAAAGCGAAGCATTATTCCATTACTAAATCTTCAAATGAAGAGGCAATTAGTTCTTCTAAACTCTCTTCAAACCAAGGAAGCAAACTATGATAAATGCCTTGGCTTAACAATCTCGGCTCAATATTGCTATGAAATTTGCTCCTAATTACTTCTCTCTGATAGGCTAGCGAAATATCATAGTAAGTTTGGCAGTAGTAAACAAAGTTCAAGATTATTACTCTTCTGAGCTTTTCGGCTGACAGAATTTGTACTAAGTAGTTCATTGAATCACTTAAAGTTTTTCGGTTGCCTTTAGCCCATTCCCAATCTTGAACTTGAGAGAAGGTGATATAGCTGTAGCCTCCGCCGAAATACCATTTCCTTTTGCCGTACAACGTGTTTATGTAAGCAAGAAGTTGTTCACAAGCTAATCGCAAAGTATCTATTTTGCTCTTAGGGTATAACTGCCCACGCCCAACAAGATACCATCCCAAATCATCAGTCACTAAAGTATCGTTTAACATTGAAGAAACAGAAATTTTCCCAGCACTTTTAACTGTTGGGTCGATCGACTTATCCTGCAAAAACTGAATCATCAAATCGAAACCCGACTTACCATATTTGCAAGCTTCAGACGTAGCACCAATTTGGGATGCCAGATGACTTGATGCTAAACGGCTCCTGACACCGAATAGACCTCCGAGCACCGCAGCATCATCGATCGGAACTAAGACTTGATTGCCGAGTACCGCATCATATTCTCTAGGGTTTTGTTGGTCTAACATTATTTGCTACTTCGTGTTTTATTGATGTTGAAGCCAGTCATGCCCAGTGCTTCAACTAGAGCATGACGATGCGCTACGCGCCCGCAAGCTACGGGTGAATTTGTTGCTAGCGTGGCGTTAACGGATAAACTTTGCTTTCTTTTTTGACAATTTCTAGCTGTTGCTGAGTCAAAAGGCAGAAATCTTCAATTTGGATATTCCGTGCCACAATGAAAAGCTGTCCATGAAGAATAGTCCCATTAGGAAGAACTAAAGTTGGTTGACAACCTTTAAGCAAGAATTCGTCATCACACAGAATAGCGATCGACGGGTCACAATAGCACTGATAAACCGCTTCCAAAAATGCTTCTTTACCTGGAATTCCTACAAGCTTTTGAATTTCAGGCAGTTTTGGTATTTCAGTTACTTGTACTTCTTGAATTCCTGTTGAGTTAATTAAAGCGTAAAATCGTGGCATCTTGGCTCCTGTAAACGACTTAGAAAATCAATCAATATCCCATAGCGAAGCACTGAAATCGTGTTCTGGTTTGACTGATTTTGGGTACAATTTCAGTTCTTCTTTGACAAGTTTGGCTGGGCGGACGTTAAGTAAGCACAAATTGTCTGGTGATTTATCAGTTGCCAGGATTAGTACCTGACCACAAACAATATCGCCATTCTGTGTCAGACAAGTTGGCTGAAGTTCTTTCGATACAGCATCAGCATCACAAAGCATGACGATCGAAGGATCAGAAAAACTCAACTCTTCTACTATTTGGAAATTAGCTGGCACTGCTTCACTACCAATTACTTCGTTAATTTCTTCGATCGTCAACATTTCAGGAGTGGTATAAACTTCTACCTCTTGCTCCTCTGTGACTAAAATGTAGTAAGGCATGGGTTAAAACTGGGAGCGACCCAGTAATTACGCTACTATTCGTAGCTTGCGGGCGCGGAGCGCATCGGAATTCCAAGCAACACTTTGGCAGCTTCAGTATTTTCGGGTAAAACGTAGAGGCAAAACTTGCCTTGATAAACGTAAAACTCTAGCTGATGAGTCATTTGCTTCATAGAAGAAACAACTCTATGAAGCTGATTCAACGGAAAATCAGCTACTTTCTGCAATCCGGCAATATTTGTCTCAGGTGAAGCCATTTTTAGAACTGAGAGCGACCCAGTAATTACGCTATATCTGAAATCATTAACGACGTTTGAAAATGTAGACTTTCTCATCCAACATCCGACGATAAATTCCCTCTGTCGAATAGAACCAATCTCGGATAATTTCTTCGATATTTAGATGCTTCCAGCTAAGATTGTTGCGTTTTAACTGTGAATCAAAAGCTTCTTGGGTAAGAATTTCTTTGATAAAATCTTCAGTGCGATCGAAACAACCTCTGTAATCTTCTCCAAAGTTTTTCAAGATTTCTGGTTCTTGCCGATGCTCGTAGAAGGAGAAATAGACACAAAATGGCTTGCCATATTTGACAATTCCTTTACCTACTTGTGCGATAAATGGTATTGGCATTTCTGGTGTCATCAGAAACTCAACGCTGTGAAAGCGTTGAAATGAACTAATTTTGACAGAACCATTAACTGAAGCCTGAATGTATTCAATATTTTGCTGCATTTCAGAAGCGTTGATAGCATCAATCCAAGTACCCTGGAAAGAACCTTCTTGTTGAAGATAAATTCGGGGTACATCGCATTGTTCATTAGTTGGGAAAGGTAAATTAATCAAAGGCTCAGAATTCGATCGCATGATAGTTATCAACTGGGAGCGACCCAGTTATTACGCTCTTCCTAATTTACAGGGATTTTTCTGTAACTCTACACAAATTACTAACTGCTTCGAGATGTTCTGGGGCAACATAGACTCTAAAAGCACCTTGTTTCCAGAGCGCATCAGGGTCAAACAGATGAAACTTTATTAGGTATTGAAACTCACTATTTTTCAGTGCAGTTTCGATTGATTCATGCTGATATGCAAAGAAATCACTTACAGTAATAAATCCGTTTTCAGTGGTGTCTGGCAATTCATTAGATTCGGATTCTGTCGTTTTGCAGTCGTTATCAAGGTTAGTCATGATTGTCAATACGAGAGAACAAATCAATACCTTTCTGCGAAGCACTAACCCAGAGACTTAAGTTAACTCCAATTGCTTCCATCATCGTTTGTACTTTCCTGAAAGTGTGTAGTAAGCAGTTGTTATTTCATCTTCATCGGCAGTCAAAGTTAAGCGATACACAGAGTTATTCCAGTTGTAGATTTCGGGAGCTTTGAATGCTATTAACTCAGTTTTGAATGCTGTAAACCAACCCTCTCGGCAAGCGTCGTACATCCGCAAACATACGATTATCTTTCGATCGTAATCTTTGATTAGGTGGCGTTTGATGCCTTTCACTAGACGAACTTCTGAGAGTTTTTCTAGTTCTTTTTGAGCAAAGTCAAAGCCTGTATCATCGAAGTAAGTTGCTCGTTTCTCATCATAAAACTGGTCATCAAACGGGATAAACTTTGGCACATCCCACATTTCAGGATTTGAATTAGCTAAGTCATGAGTGTTGGATAGATAACCTACTAACTGAGTTCCATCACCAGTGAACTTTGTAACCTCATCGACCATTTTCAGGACTTCGATGTAAGTTTTTAAGACAGTTTCTGAAGAGTTTTCAGCAGCTAAATATTTATAGCCCTGGACTCGAACAATGTAGCCCTCATCGTTAATCGTTATAACTTTCATGGAATCATCAAGCATGATGGTAAATAAGAAAGGAAAAATCAATATCTCAAAGCGAAGCATTAATGAAAAACTTGACCCTAGTAATTCCGATGAAAAACTAGGGTTAAGTCATCAAACTAAAGCATTAGACAAGTTAGTTTCAGCACCCCAAGCATCCCAGTTAGGGCGCTGTTGCCGAGCGAATAGTTCAATTCTTGACGGCTGGGACAACTTGCCCAAGCTCTCACAGTTTTCTAGTCTCTGACCCAGGGTGTTTGCAAGCACCCAAAACTCTTCAGGTTTCCTTGAATGTTCCTGACGACGGGCATAAATGACGTTAAGAACATTGGTCATTCCGAGTGTCTTCATGCTAGGAACCTTACCCTTTTTTCCTACCAATAAGTGCTCGGTACAGTTGCGACCATAATGCCCCATTCCCATGTGGGGTTTGCCAGCGATCGTCACCTTTACCCAGGTGAATGTACTTTTATGTTCATATCCCCACGCTAGGAGACATTGGAAGGCTAAGAATTGGTGATTGTTCGTTGTCCAGAGAAGGATATAGGAATCATCAGCTCCGATCGCACTAATCGGCATATCCATAATCTGCTGGTCAGTCATCGCAGGATATGGACATCGCCCTCGGTGGCTGGGGTCTGTTTCTCTTAAACCATACTGCCACGGCGGATCGAGAACTATCAGCCGATAATCTTTGCAGGGAACCGGGGGCAGATTTGGAATTAGATTGATGGCGATCGATAGTTTCAGTTGTCCTACTTTGTCATCAGCTTTGTAAGTTTTCATCCTAATTTCTATTTTCTTTTGAGGTGTTTGTTGCCATTTTTTGTTGCTGTTTCTGTTGTTCAGCGTTTTCTTTGTTGATAAGTAATCCCTGATAAAATAGTTCCTGTGCCTGTCTAATTTTCACAGTATTCTTATTTAGCGTTTCAGCAATCAAATACTTGAGAATTTCCACCGAAGTTTGACCATCTAATCCCGTTACATTTTGAACAAGTTGAGAACCAATGGCAATATATGCCAGTTCAAATTCTGTTGCGCCTGCTAGAACTTTGATTGCAAATTGTTCCAAGCTCCAGTTATTCGATCGAGCCGTTTCAAAGACTTTATCAACCTCTTTTTGAATTCTGGCAGCTTCGTCTATTACTTGTTGTTCTCTTTGAGCATTCATGATGTTCACCTCATTCTTTTTACTTCTGAAACTTTGATACTTCGTAAAGCACAGCCGTATATCTCGACATAGATATAGGTAATGATTTGACCTTCGATCGAATCTTGAGCTGTTTTACGATTAAACAAGAAGAACATTCCCCACCAAGTTAAAACCATCGGCGGTTCCTGCATAACTTCTGCTGTCAGATTTTTTTCATCAATGACTTCTAAGATGACAATGTGTTTCATGGTAACTATTTGATTTGAGAGAGATTAACTCAATCAAGTGATTAGTTTGTTAATTGGTTCCTGATATTTCACTAATCCATCAGCCATCAGAGTTATAGCTGTCTCTTCTGTCTCTAAATTACCCAACAAAGTAGCTTCTATCATTTGCTCAATGTATAGAAAGCAGGATTCTCCTTGTAGACCTGTGACACTTGTTAACAAGAGACTTGCAAATGCTAAATAATTAACATCTCGATCGATCACCTTCTGCCAAATTTCGATCGCAAACTCTCTAATCTTCAAGCCTCGTTTTCCGGCGCAGTTCACAATTTCCTTGATTCCATCCTTTAATTCTCGGATTTCTGCTTCTGGAGTTTGTTCATTAGTTTCTTGAAACATTTGGTTTCCTATATTCAAGGTCAATCCCTCTAAGCGAAGCATTATTTGCTTCACTTAGGTTTGATTGACATGAGCCTAAATAAGAGTTTCATCAAAGGTGTCTTTCTGTTCACCGTCAATTTCAATCTCTTTAACGTTGGAGTAAAATATCATGTGTACTCGTAAAGGGACGTTGCTACCTTTACCAAGCTGATTATGAAGCCAGCCAATGCAGGGCGATCGAATCGACTTATGACAAGTCATCACTGTAATATTTTTGCATTGAAGCTGAGAAACATTGCCAGTTTCATCAGCGATCGTCTCGCGTAATGCTTCATGAGTTTTAACGCAGTAGTTAGGAATATCAGCCACTGTTACTGATTTTTTCCACGGACAATTTTGGCATTGTTTGGTTTGAGTTAGGACAAGTTTTTTCATTAGTATTTGACAGAAATAATGCGGTCGAATTCGTCTCTGACAATTTTGGGACTTTTGTTAAAATTCATGCCACAGTTTCGGCAAGTGTAATGTCTCAAGTATCCGAGTTGACCCAGAAATATGAGCTGACCGTTACAGATTTTGCATTTCACATTCGCCATTTTCGTTATTCTCTTTGAGGGTGTTGTTGATAATTAAACCTTGATTAACTAAATCGACTGCCCAGTATACTATCGAAGCATCTTGTTGCAGAGTTCCAGTAGCTAGATATCGCAGAAATTGCAGCAATTCATCTCCCAGAAAAGTTGTGCTGTGGTGAATCATGCGACAAGCAATTGCTACATAAGGTTTTTTCTCTAACATTGCCTGAACCCAAATTTCAGTTGCAAAGTCAACAGTTGTGACCTGATTAGTAATTGCTTCAGCAAAAATTTTGTTAACCTCTGCTTGCAATTCTGCCAGTTGTTTATGCTTTTCTTGGAGTGTACAATCGGAATTTTCTTGGGTAGCAGTCATTTGATTTGCTCCTGATATTAGTTGAGTGATGTAGTGCGAAACTGTGTCCAGTCTCCAGAGTAGGAGAACTGGACAGGCTTTCAAGGCTTAATTTTCGCTTGGCAAGAAAAGAACTCTATCTCGTAAGAAAAGCTTGATTTCCGGCAGGGGAAACTCGGTATAAGGTATCTGTTGAATAACGGCAGGTGTAACTCCGAGTTTTGGCGTATCTTCCCAACAAGTCAGAACAGCATCATTAGGCGATTTAGGCTTGATAAATTCATGCGTATCGCCAACATGAAGGAACCAAAGTTGAAACTCGCTTAAACTACGAACTTTCCTCAGTCTGGGTTGATAGGAGACGATCGCATCAATCAACCAGTAAGCTTCAGCATTTTCAGCCAAGTATTTGACTCCATCGGTGTACAGAAGTCCAAGGAAATGCTTGTAATATTCCTCACTTCCATGAAAGTGTTCTAAATTCTTCGACAGTGTTTCAGCATCCATCTTTACTTTTGACATAAATCTGACTCACAAACTAAAAAATCACTTCCTTACAGCGAAGCATTACACGAGTATTTCAATTGTCTTGATTGTGTTGATTTTGTTGATTGAGAAAGGCTTGTTCTAATTTGTCATCGATCGCAAAGGCAAGAAGTGCGATCGCCGTTGCTATAGCTGCTTGATTTCCCGCTTTAGAACCTGTAACTAAAACATAAAATTGTTCTTGGTCAGTAAACAGTTCGGTAGCCATAGCAATAGCATTTATGTTGCCAGCTATAGTAGCTGTCCAAATCATTGAGGCAAATGCCCAATTATTCATGACTTGTTTTTGACCTTCATCGGTATCGATCGTTTCCACGCTTGACAAAGGATGAACA
This sequence comes from Microcoleus sp. POL10_C6, assembly GCF_036701585.1. Lineage (NCBI taxonomy): Bacteria > Bacillati > Cyanobacteriota > Cyanophyceae > Oscillatoriales > Microcoleaceae > Microcoleus > Microcoleus sp. POL10_C6. The sequence goes on from NZ_JAUBRB010000020.1 coordinate 98,488, forward strand.
AAATGGGGTTCCATATTCTGCCTCAATTTATGTGACCAATTCCTCAACTTTAAACTCTCGCATTAAACTGTCCAAGTAGGACGTTTATCATTCTTGTCCCACTCTTCAAGAATTTTCCGAGTCCGTTCTAATGCTATTTCTTCAGATTGGAATTCTAGACAGAAATCAGGTGAGTAATAGCCTGCGTAATTTTGCAACCACAAAAGACCGTTAGTGCTTCCACATCTGCCATAACTCCACCATCCAATAGCACATTTATTTCTCAGAATCAATTTTTTGAGAAGATATCCGTCTCTTTTAACATCAGGGTTAGCAAATACTTTGCCTAGTTCAATTTCTTCCATCTGATTTTTGAGAGTAAATGACTTGTTTTATAAATCAGAATCAAAAAGCGAAGCATTTAACCTTTCGGCTAGGCGGTTCCTTCGACCCTTTGGCTACGCTCAGGGCGACGCTTCGCTTTTTAATAACAATTAATTTTCGTCAACCTCAAGAGGTGAAAGATGAGAGTAAGAAGTGGAATGGGTTTGAGTGCGATCGGCAATGCTGGCGGATTTAGCGCCCGATCGAATTGCCCAAGTTTTTAAATCGTCAATTTGTTCTTGAGCAATCCGTGCCAGAGGAACACAGCCGATGATTGCTACGCTCAAATCTCGCTCTGTGAATTCCCGTCCGGCACTGAAGGCCGTTTGCATTCCATCAAAAATAACTTGCTCAATTTCTGCACCGGACAGGCAGGCTGACTGACTTGCCAACATTCCACAATCGAAGTCTCCCAACTTCACTCGATCGGGACGGATGCGGCTGAGGTGAACTCGGAAAATTGCTTCCCGCTCTGAGTGGTTTGGCAAGTCAACCCAGAAAATTTCATCGATCCGTCCCTTGCGGATCAATTCGGCGGGGAGGACTTCGGCGCGGTTGGCGGTCATCACCACGAACACTGGCGCGGTCTTTTCTTGCATCCAGGTCAGCAGCGCGCCGAATACCCGCTGGCTCGTGCCAGAGTCGCCATCCATACCAGACATAATGTTGGCGAACGCTTTGTCTATTTCGTCTAAGAATAAAATACATGGTGCGATCGCCTCTGCCAACTTAATGACTTGCCTGATGCGGTTTTCGCTTTCGCCGACCATACTGCCAAAGACCCGACCGACATCGAGGCGTAGCAGGGGCAATTTCCATTCAGCAGCAATGGTTTTAGCCAGCAGGGATTTACCTGTTCCCTGAATGCCGGCCAGCAGTACCCCTTTGGGATTGGGCAAGCCATACTCACGGGCTTCGTCGCTGAAAGAGCGCGATCGAACCTTCACCCATTGCTTGAGATTTTCGAGTCCGCCGACAGATTCCAGCCCTGACTGAACCGGGACAAATTCAAGGATGCCTGTCTCTCGGATGGTTTGCCGTTTCTCCTCGATGACCGCAGCGAGGGCCCGAATATCAACTTTTCCAAGAACTAAACACTTGGCAAGGACGCGGGAGATCCGGCACCGAGTCAGCCCCTGGCAAGCCTTTGTTAGCTGTTGCCGTTGTTCTGGGTTCAGTTTGATATTCTTGCCAACCAGTCGATCAATCAACTTCGATATCTCCTCGATGCCTGGTAAAGAGACATCTACCACCGTAATTTCTTCCCGCAGCTCTTGAGGCATTCTGAGTTGATCGGAGAGAATGACGAGACAGCGACGGTCACGGGCGATGGTCACTGCCAAATTTTTCAGTTCGCGGACGATCGCTAGCTGGTTAACAGCAATCTGTCCATTGGCACCGGGGGCAATAAGAGTCGCGATGTCTTTCATGACAAAGACAGTGACTTGTTCCATTGTCGGCGCTTTGCTGATCCGCTCCAAGGCTTGCATCGGATTTCCCTTGGATGTACCCGAATCCGTCCAACCACGGGCAAAATCCCAGAAGTAGATTTGCCCTTCCTTAGCTTTTGCTATATCACACAAAATTTCTTCGGCGGTTTCCTCTTCTGGGCTTACTACCCACAACAAAGGAAATCGTGCCATCAACATTAGCTGAATTTCTTTTTTTAGGTCTATCATATTTCTATCCCCTGATTAAGTAAGTCGGCGCTTTAAAACGCAACTATGTAAACGATGTAAAGTTTCCAAATGCTTTCTAATGGCTAACTTAAGCCTATTTACATACGGTTACATTAGTCGTTTTAATCCCGTCTATCTACTTACTACCGATTACCAAGTACCGATTGCCAATTACCCTATTACCGCTTGACGATTACTGGTTGATACGAGAGTGATTTTGAGTATTGAGTTTAAGTCCTCACTTAATACTTAAAACTCCAACCCCGCAACCCAAATTTTCTCAGTAACAGTTGTTCAAAGCTGTTACTGAGTTTTTGTTTCTGTTTCTGTTTCTAGTGAACAAGAGCAAGTTTTGGTTTCTTGCTTTTACTGGGAGGTTTTTCAGAAACGTTATCAAAAACGTTATCAGAAACGTTATCAGAAACGTTATCAGGAATGTTATCAGGAATGTTATCAGGAGTGTTATCAGGAGTGTTATCCGATGATAAATTAGCCACGATGCTTTTCAATTCTTCAATTTCTTTGAGAGCATCAGACAAATCAGCCTGGAGTGTTTCATTTTCAACCATAAGCTGAGCATCGGTAACTTGATCTGAATCCTCAAATTCTCGATCGACTTCTAAAGCCCCACTGATTTTTTGTTGAGTTTGCAGGTTAGTGATTGTTGTCGAAGCTTCTTTAAGTTGAGCTCTTAGCTGTTCTATTTGAGATTCTAGGACTTGTTTCTCACCAACTTGTGATTGCAGAGCTTGGATTTGAGAATGGAGACTGGACACTTCTCGTTCCCGTGCTTCGATTTGTCCATTAAGCTTAGATATCTCACTGAGTCGATCGCGAGAAGCATTTTCAAATTCTGCAACTTCGAGCAACCGTTTTTCAGCAAGTGTCAATTTGGCTTTCAATTCATTGTTTTCGGCTTGAAGCAAATCTAACTGCTGACGAAATTCTTCAGAATCGGTCAACTTTTGTTTGTTCAGATTCATGTACGCTTCCCGAAGTTCGTTTCGTTGGCGTTCATACTCTGCTAGATAAAATTTCAACTCCATTTGATTTTGAGGAAAATCTTTGAGTTGTTGACGCATCAGCTCATTTTCCTGAGCTAACTGTTTCATCCGATCGCCACTCACGCTGGTATCAGCTTTTTGATAAGCCAGTCTGTAGAACGCGATCGCCATTTGATGAGAAACCTTGAGAATATCTTCAGGTATTTCGGAGTCCTCCAGCAAACCATCGTCCGCTGCTTCCAACAGTGCTGTTGCTAAATCCTTCTCTGATTTTCCTTGCTTCATCAGCGACAGATTATCTGTACGCCATTCTTTCAGCAATTTGCAGATAATATCGGTGCTCCCTCCGATTCCGTAAATTTCCTTGAGCGCTGCACCCACACTCCGAACCACAATGCCTATACGATTCTTGTTAAGCACAGCACACGTAAAATCAATCATTTCTCGACTAATTCCTGTGTATTGTTGAGTTCGATCGACCTCAAATCCTGTCAAGTCAAGCGTTTGAAACGTTGTGGGTAGTTTTGGCATGGTTTTTTTAACTCGGTAATTTTGACAAAAAGATTCCGTACTTCTTTCTGAAGCAATTTTGCTTTTGCAATGTCCTAAAAGTTGAATCGCGCAAGCCTTGCGTCACATTCCTAAGCAGATCGTTGATTACTGAGGCTGCTGGTTCTCAGATTTTTGGGGCTGTTAATTTTGGCTTGTGCGATTATCATACCACTTAATAAGACATTATGACAAGCCATTTTGTCTTGTTAAGGTTAAGCAAGCATTTCGTAGTTTGTTTCCTCCTCTACTAAATCTGACAAATCCCTGGGAAGCTCTTCCCAATGAACATTGAGAGCATCACAAAGGTCGATCCAGTCGCCCCGAGTAAGGGCTGGCTCTTTCCCCAGCGTCTCCCATCGCTGCAAAGTTCGCACTGCAATCCGATTTCCCAAACGTGCTACTAATTGCTCCCTACTTAGTCCCGCTTTTTCCCGTAAGTATCGCAACACAGTAATTTTCCTAGTTTCTAAGGATTGATCTTTAGGTCTTTCTGTCATAATATCAATTACAGGACAAATTGGCTACTTATTTTGTCTAGCCAGTTTGTCTCTTCTCGTAGAACAACTAGCGATCGAGGCCGGGGGCTAATTCGACCTCGATCGCTAGCACTATTCTCGCAGCCATCTCAACAAATTCACCCATGTTGAAAATCCGTAACGAAAAACCACGCACCCCAAAACCACATTTCATACAGGCACAGTTTTCCAGAAAACAAAATGCGGTAATTCCATACGGATTTGGGAAACAGCTAACTCAGCTATTGGCTAACTGAAAAACTGCCCTAAAAAATCAGTACAGAACATGACCCAAAACGGATGGTGTCGATCGAATTATCACAAGGACGGCAAACGATGCTTCGGCTTATTAACGAATGGGCTGTGTGCCGAGTGCTATTGGTCAGATCCAGCCCAAGGTACTTTCCCAGCTAGCGAAATTCAAGCAAATGAAAGTCAAAAAATCACACGACTGAGAGAAAGAATCAATGATTTGGAAGAAAAACGATCGTCGGTCAATCAGGAAATCTATCGTTTGCGCCAACAATTGCAAACTTTAGTCGCAGCAAAATCAAAATCAGGAGTCAGAAAGCAATGAATATAGATCGTGAGCTGGCACAAAAGCACCTGAATTACTTGGGCTATCAACCGGGCGAAGCTTTGTTGAGGTTTTTCTATCATAGCTCTGATGAACGCAAGAAAAAGGATAAAGGTCGCAAAAGTTCTGAGCTTAACTGGCAACAGATTGAGCAGTATCAAGCAGACAAGCGCGGTGTTTATGTCGTGGTTAATGGTGCAGGCGCAGGTACAGCCGGACATAGCGATGCTGAGATTAAGCAGTGCTGTGGTATTTTCTGCGAGTGGGACGATATCCCGTTGGCAGAACAATTTGAAAAATGGAGCGAAGTAGGTTTTGTTGAACCAACTTTCACCATATTTAGCGGTGACAAGTCGATGCAACCGTATTGGCTTTTTGATGAGCCGATCGCACAGGAACAATGGCGGGAACTGCAAGTGCTTCTGATCGAAGTGATGGAAGCAGACGAGAGCAACAAAAATCCCAGTCGTGTTTTTCGGCTCGCGGGTGCGTGGCACGTTAAGCCCGATCGCGAACCCGTTAAAACCGATTTTGTTGAAGAGTCCGGCACTCGCTACAGCTACAGTGATTTGCGCGATCGACTTCTCATTCTCTATCAAGAGTTACTCGCTCGGAAACAACGAGAACTTGAGGAACAGCACCAAGCTTTACTGCAATTTTCTACCACTGCTACTGCGACTGCCACCCACAGCGCTACTGTCTTAGACAGTGCGACTGCCACGACGGGGCGCACTGCCACCGCAACTCTAACTGCGACACCGGAGGAAATATCTCAACGGTATAAAGACATCACTGTTCCGGTGCCGGTGCCAATTTCTCTACAGTGCGGTCTGGGAAAGCCCAACAAGGAATTTTTGAATGGAGTAGCGACTCTCAGAAATACCTCAATGGCAACACTGGCACGGGATTTAATTGGAGTTCAATCTGAGTTCAGCCGACTCGGACAAGTAACCAATGAGGATGCCTACACTCTATTTCTTGATGCTTGTCGGCGTTGTTCTCCCGGCGGTGGCTGGGATCAAGAAGAGTGGGATCAAATCTGGAATTACGCAGTTAAGTCGAATCCGATCGCCAGCATCTCTAAATATGTTAGTGATGGGATTGAAAGCTGCATTAAAGGTGAATACTGGCGATTCATTAAGTCTTTGCAACCCGATCATTTAGTTTCGCGAATGGAGGCAGAGGCTGAATCTGATTTGGGTAACTCTCCTAATTCGGCTGCTAGCTCTGATTCATCACCTGAATTTAATATTTTAAATTCAGATAACAGAATGATTCAGGATTACCGAAAAATCATTAGAAAATTTGGCAAACGGCTTCGTTTGAATAAACTCAGCAAGCGAATCGAAATTGACGGTACACCAGTATCACTCGATCGAGTGCGAATTCAACTCGCAATTAAACACGGAATTCTCGTAAAATCCAGTCGAGAAGATGTTCAAGATATCCTGACAGAAATAGCAGTAGAAAATCAGTATTCACCAATTGAAGAGTATCTAAATTCTTTGCCACCAGCACCAGATACTTCGTTTTTAGATAGTCTCGCTGAAAAATATTTTGGTGTCAACGATCCAATTTATGAAATGTTTGTCCGAAAAACATTAATTGGTGCTGTGAAACGAACGTTTGAACCAGGATGCAAAATAGACACAGTTCTGATTCTGCAAGGGAAACAGGGCTATAGAAAGTCAACTTTTTTTAAGGTGCTGGCGGGAGGCAAATATTTTGACGATTCCCTGGGAACTGTTTCTGACAAAGATGAACGGCTGAAATTGCACCAAGCCTGGTTTGTAGAATGGGCAGAGCTAGAGAGTGTTTTCAGACGGCGGGATGTCAGTGCAACCAAAGCTTTTTTATCCACCGGAACAGACAAAATTCGACCGCCATATTGCCGAGATATTGAAGACTTCAACCGACCCAGCATCATTGTCGCAACCACCAACAAGCAAGAATTTCTCGCTGATGAAACAGGCAACCGGCGATTTTGGGTAATTCCGGTCAAGCACCGGATTGATACTAAATTGCTTAAGAAAGAACGAGATGCGATTTGGGCTGCTGCGATGCTGGCTTACAAATCTGGCGAAGAACCTTGTCTTGACTATGAAGATGAAGAAACTGCCGAACACATTGCTCAAGAGTTTCAGTCATCAGATCCCTGGGAAGATGTCATCGAAAATTTTATTGAACACCGCGAATATATCCGACTCAGCGACCTTCTCACTCATCTCCAAGTTGACCTGAGCCGACAAGAGCGATCGCATCAGATGCGCTGTTCCGCCATCCTCAAAAAATTTGGGTGGGAGCGAGAGTTTCGATCGATATCCAGCAAACGAGTTCGAGTTTGGTGCAAAACTGAACCCGAACC